>DVOS01000077.1 GCA_018713435.1 Candidatus Merdiplasma excrementigallinarum | reverse complement strand
CTGTCTCCTCCTCAAGGAGCATCTTGCCAAGATTTCCGTGTCCCAGACCTACTTTACGTGTATCTGCAACTGAGCCGGGAATACAGAAAGCCTGAAGGCCCTCGCCGATCGCAGCGGCAGCGTCCGCCGCTTTTTTGCAGCCCTTCTTGATGGCAATAGCGGCACCTGTAATATAAGCCCAGCAGGCATTCTCAAAACAGATGGGCTGGATACCCTTGATCTGGTTGTAAACGTCCAGTCCGGCATCCTTGGTGATTTTCTCTGCTTCCTCAAGAGAAGCGATTCCATAACTGTTCAGAACAGAATTGATCTTGTCAATTCGTCTTTCATATGATTCAAATAAAGCCATTAAAGTTCTCCTCCTTCACCTATGTATATGGTCACATTACTCTTTTCTGGGATCAATGATCTTAACTGCATCCGCAACACGGCCGTACTGACCTTTTGCCTTCTCCCATGCAGTATTGGGATCATCGCCTTTTTTGATAAAATCAGTCATCTTTCCAAGGTTTACGAACTGGTATCCGATAATCTGATCATCCGCGTCCAGAGCGATGCCGGTTACATAGCCTTCTGCCATTTCCAGGTAACGAGGACCTTTCTTTAATGTTCCATACATGGTACCTACCTGAGAGCGAAGTCCTTTGCCCAGATCCTCCAGGCCGGCGCCTACTGCCAGACCATCCTCGGAGAATGCGGACTGGCTTCTGCCGTAGGCAATCTGCAGGAACAACTCTCTCATAGCTGTATTGATGGCATCACATACAAGGTCGGTATTCAGAGCTTCCAAAACGGTCAGACCCGGAAGGATTTCAGATGCCATAGCTGCGGAATGGGTCATTCCGGAACATCCCAGAGTCTCAACCAGAGCCTCCTGGATCACGCCCTCCTTCACATTCAGGGTCAGCTTACAGGCGCCCTGCTGAGGTGCGCACCAGCCTACACCGTGTGTAAAACCGGAAATATCCTTGATCTCTTTCGCCTGAACCCATTTTGCTTCTTCCGGGATCGGGGCGGCGCCGTGATGGACACCCTGTGCTACCGGGCACATTTCTTCTACTTCGCGTGAATAAATCATTTTAAAACTCCTTTCGATCATTGATTGCGTAGCCGCGGGCAGAAACCTGCCCGTTTGGAGATATTTTCTCACATATTGACAAATTAGTCCAGCATTTTTTGCAAAAACACCGGTTCAGAAGTCATTTCTGTTTCTGCACTCTCCTGCGGGCGTCAATATACTGAATCAGGACGTGCATAGTTTCCTCCGGTCCCAGGCAGCTGCTGTTGATGCACAGATCATAATTGCGGGAATCTCCCCATTTGAATTCACAGTAGCTGTTGTGGTACTGCCTTCTGCGTCTGTCCTTCTCCCGGATAAAATCCTCCGCTTCCTTCTGCGTCTTATGATACAGTTCCATAATGCGGGCCACTTTTTTGTCCATATCTCCCGTCACAAAAATGGAGATCAGACCCTGATAGGACTTTAACACCGTCTCCGAGCAGCGTCCCACCACCACAAAGGATTCTCCGGACTCTGCCTTCTCCCGCAGGAAATCAAACTGCATCAGCGCCAGGTTTCTGGCCGGGGAACTGTCCATGCCCCGCACAGTGCGGTTCAGCAGCCTGTTGCGCTTTACCTCGTCATATTCCCGCAGCGTCTGGCTGTCCAGTCCCTTTTTGCCCGCAATCTCATCCAGAAGATTGTGGTCGTACATAGGCAGCCCGTAATGTTCTGACAGCTTCTGGGCAATCTCGTGGCCGGCGCTTCCAAACTCGCGCCCGATGGAAATAATCACCTGTTCCATTCCTTCTCCCCCTTCTCTTTACAGATATCTTACATAAATCATCACCATGGAAATCACAACCACAATCACGGTGGCCGGAGCCATGTATCTGCAGTATTTGCCCCAGCGGATCATATGGCCTTCCTTGGCCGCGGTGGCAATGCCCACTACATTTGCGGAAGCACCGATGGGTGTGGCACTGCCTCCGATATCCGTACCCAGCGCCAGCGTCCAGGCAAGGATGGAAAGATCCACGCCCTGGGCGGCGGACAGGTTGCTGATTACCGGTATCATGGTAGCGGCAAACGGAATATTGTCAATAAAGGCGCTGGCAATGGCGGACAGCCAGATGATGATGGCAATCATCAGCCGCACGTCCCCTCCGCTGATGGTTCCGATCACGCCGGCCAGCACATTCAGAATGCCGGTTTCCTCCAGGCTTCCCACTACTACAAACAGCCCGATGAAAAACAGCAGCGTCTTGTAATCCACCCTTTTCAGCAGGGTTACCGCGTCCTTTCCGGCGGCCAGCAGGGTTACGGCGCCGATCAGCACGCCGATAAAGGAAACCGTCAGCCCGGTCTGGGCATGAGTCACCAGCAGTACAACGGCGCAGAGAAAAATCACCGTGCTGGCCGCAAAGCCCTTCCGGCTGGTGATGGCCTCCCTGGGATCCGGGTAAGCGGAAGGATCCCGCTCCGTAACGGCTCCCTTCAGCAGTTCTTTCTTAAATACGACATAAAAGTAGATCACCACCGCCACCAGGGAAATCAGGGCAATCAAACCTGTATTGGTGATAAAATCCGCAAAGGAAAAGCCCAGGGAGGTTCCGATGATAATGTTAGGCGGATCTCCGCACATGGTGGCGGAGCCCCCCAGGTTGGCGCAGAAAATCTCCGCCAGAATCATGGGAATGGGCTGGAATTTCAAAAGCTGGGACAGCTCAATGGTAACCGCCGCCAGAAACAGGATCACCGTAATGCTGTCAATAAACATGGCCAGTCCGAAGGAAAGCACCATAAACGTAATAAAAATGGGAATTACCTGGTAATGAACCAGCCCGGCGATTCGCATGCACAGCCAGCGGAAAAATCCCACCCGGGCCATGCCCTCTACCATAATCATCATACCCGCGATGAAAATAATGGTTTCCCAGTTTATACCGGCAGACGCTTCCCCTGCCTGGCCGGCGGTGTACCAGAACCCCGGCGTAAAAATACTCTGGACATTCAAAGTCCGTATTACCGCGTCCATGCTGTGCAGTCCCAGCCCGAATACCAGCACTAGGGACAGCAGGGCGCATCCCAGCGTAACAATATGCCGTTCAAATACTTCCGTGATAATCAGGATAAACATGGCCAGAAAAATCACAACGGCTAAAATCTGTGCTATCATTTGTCTCTTCCTCTTAATTCTTTCTGTCTGTTCTCTGGGCCGCTTCTGTTCGAAACGGCCCGCTGTCAAAATTTATTTCCTATTTTTCGTCGTCAGAACCGTGTCTTTCATACCACAGCATCCCTACGACCACCACAGCCACAATGACTGAGGTGAGAACCGCTACGATGTTCATCAGCATACGCGCATCCTCCATTCATAAAATGATCGGTTGTCTTTTTATGAATTTCCTGTCCTTCTCCCCGTCCTTGCGGTGGATGAAACGGATCACTTCGCCGCGGCAGTCCAGCCCGCTCTCGCCGGACAGCCTGAACATCCGAAGCAGGTATGTTGCCATTCCCGGTTCCGATACCGGCAAAAAAACCTCCAGGCCTCCTTCCCATCTGCAGTTTTCCGGAAGATGGTTCCCCTCTTCCAGAATCCGCGAGACATTTCTCAGACCGGAGGCTTCCTCAGAATTAACCTGCTGGTACTGCGAAAATGAGATCGCTGAAATATACCGGGGAATAAGTCTTCCGCTGCCGGCGGCACTGGGAAGAGAATCCAGCTCGATCTGCAGGCAGCAGACGCAAAAAGACAGAACTGCCAGTATCAGCAGTCCGCAGATCATTCTCTCTCTCACCGTCTTGCGCATACGACTCACCCCATCAGAATATCATAGCAGATCAGCTCCTCTTTTTCAATTTAAAACAGAAAAAATTGTCCTTCCGGGAAGAAAATATGATACACTGATAGAAGCTACTGACAGATGGGAGGATACAAAAGATGATTACCCGGACTTTTTCCAGAGCCCTGCCCGGGTCCGGTCAGATCCTGCAGCGCAGAGGCCTGGAACCGGACAGATGTATTTTTTTTGATATTGAAACCACCGGCTTTAAGCCGGAAACCTCCAGCCTTTATCTTATCGGCGCGGCTTTTCCTGAAAGCAGCCAGAAGCCGGAGCGCTGGACCATTCTCCAATGGCTGGCAGAAAGTCCCGGGGAGGAGAAAAGACTGCTGGAGTCTTTCAGCGAACGCCTGACTGCCGGCAGCGTCCTGGTCCATTTTAACGGCAGGCGCTTTGACCTTCCCTACCTGGAGGAAAAATATCGCCAGCACGGTCTTCCATCCCCTCTGTCGGTTCCGGAAAGCCTGGATCTGTACCGGGATTTCCGGCCTCTGAAAAAGCTGCTGGGCCTGGAGCGTATGAATCAGAAATCCCTGGAGACATTCCTGGGAAACTGCCGGGAGGACATGTATGACGGCGGGCAGCTGATCCCTCTGTACCGACAGTTTGTCCGCACCGGCGAACAGGATCTGCTTGCCGCCCTGCTGCTTCACAACAGGGAGGATGTCACCGGCATGCTCCAGCTTCTGTCCCTGTACGGCTATACAGAATTTCTGAAAACCTTTTTGGCAGATGCTTCCTCTGAAGAACCGCCCATCCAGACCGAACTGATCTGTCTTCGCGATGGTTCCCGCAGGCTGCTGCTGCGCTTTTTTCTGGATCCGGCTGTTCCCGTTCCCCTGTCCCGCATGACGGAAAGCGGAGTGTTCTCTCTGAATCAGAATACAGGGAAATGGCTGATCCCGGTGCGGGAAGATCCTCTGCGGTACTATTTTCCCGACTGGAAAAACTATTACTATCTGCCGGAGGAAAACCAGGCCCTGCACAAAAGCGTGGCCGTCTACGTGGATAAAAAATTCCGGCAGCCCTGTACACCCGAAAACTGCTATATCACCAGAACCGGTCCCTTCCTTCCCCAGCCGGAGGAGCTGTTTTCCCCCGGGCTGCGGGAAAACCGCAAAGACAGACAGAGCTGGTTCCCTCTCACCGATGAATTTCTTCAGGATCAGAAGCAGTTAAGGCAGTATCTGGCGGTTCTGCTGAAAAGTTTTCTGTAAAAAAAGTATCCCTCCGGTCATATTATGACTTTCGGGATACTTTTTTTACTCTAAATCCGCATGGCGGGTAAACATGGTTTCCGATGTCTCCCTCAGCTTTTCCATCAGTTCCAGCACAATGCCGTCATACATTAAAAAGCACATCTGTTCAAACGCAGAGGCCATGGGCTGAATGGAAGTAAAGCCGTTGCCCTCTCCCTTCCATTTCGGGGAAACTCCTGGCATGACCACCACCACATCCGCCATCCCGGCAATGGTAGAGCCCTCGTCCGTTGTAACCAGGGCAATCTTCACCCCGTTTTTCTTTGCTTTTCTGGCAAGAGCCGCCAGGCTCTCCGTCTCTCCGGAGCCGGAACCGATGAGCAGCAGATCCCCCGGCGCGGAGTGGGTGCTGCAGATATCCCCCACGCAGTTTACCTGGAATCCCAGGTGCATCAGCCGCATGGAAAAAGCCCGCATGGCAAGTCCGCTCCTTCCCGCTCCGGCCGTAAAAATATGCTTTGCCTCCAGGATAGCGGCGGTCAGCCGCTGCATCTGCTCCTCCTGCAGATAGCCGGTATTCTTTCCCAATTCCTGTATAATATCCCTTGTATGCGCCAGAACGCTCATGGCCAATCCTCCTTTTTATCCTGCCTCGTGTATTCTCTCTGCCAGTTCTTTCGCCGCCCGGGCAGGGTCTTTGGCATGGGCGATGCCGCCCCCCACAATCAGAATTTCCGGCCGGTACAAAAGATACTGATCCAGGGTTTCCAGCCGGATGCCTCCCGCCACCGCGATAGCCGTATGCTTCACATGAGCTCTCATTTCCCGCAGATCATCTAAAGGCGTTCTGCCTGCCGCCTGCTGATCCACACCGGTGTGCACGGCAATCACGTCCACTCCCAGTTCCTCCAGCCGGGCGATCCGTTCCGGAAGATCTGGCACGCAGATCATGTCCGCCATCACTTTCCCGGAATTTCTGGCCGCCTCCGCAGCCACCTCCTGAATGGTCCGATCATCTGTCACCCCCAGCACCGTCACATAATCCGCGCCGGCCTCAAAAGCCAGGCGGGCCTCATAGGCCCCCGCATCCATAATCTTGGTGTCACAGAGCACCTCCAGGCAGGGAAACCGTTCCTTTATTCTGCGCACCGGCTCCATGCCGTACTCCATCATAAAAGGCGTTCCCACCTCCACAATGTCCACGTCGTCCTTTACCTGCTCCAGCAGTGCCAGGGCCTGTTCCAGCGTCACATCATCCAGCGCGATCTGAAGTTTCATATGCCTCCTCCTTATTGCTGCGTTACTGCCCAAAACAGGGACAGATCCCTGCGAAATCTGTCCCTGTATGTTTTACCTGTTCTTTTTATCTGTACAGCTTATCCTCAAAGGGAAAACTGCCGGGAATTACTCCTCCGTCTCCTGGGGAGCTTCCTCCTCAGCCGCCGGCTCCTGCGCAGCCGCGTTCTCCAGCGCCTTCATGCTCAGGCTGATCTTTCTGTCAGCCTCGTTAAAGTCAACCACCTTGGCAGTGATCTCCTGTCCCACTTTCAGCACATCAGAGGGTTTGTCCACATGCTCGTGGGAAATCTGTGACACGTGAAGCAGAGCGTCCACGCCGGGCTCCAGTTCCACAAAAGCGCCAAAGTCAGTCATTCTGGCAACCTTTCCTGTCACAATATTGCCTGACGCGAATTTCTCAGCCGCGTTCAGCCAGGGGTTCTGATCCGGGAATTTCAGGCTCAGAGCAATCTTCTCCCCGTTGATATCCTTGATCAGTACAGTCAGCTTCTCCCCAACCTTAAACACCTTCTTGGGGTTCTCCACATGTCCCCAGGACATCTCGGAGATGTGAAGCAGTCCGTCTGCTCCGCCCAGGTCAATGAAAGCACCGAAATCGGTTACATTCTTTACAACGCCCTCAACCACGTCGCCGGCATGAATTCTCTCAAACAGAGCCTTCTGCATCTCAGCTTTTCTGGCAACCAGAAGCTGTTTGCGGTCGCCGATAATTCTTCTTCTTCTGGGATTGAACTCGGTGATCACAAACTCAATCTCCTGACCTGCGTACTTCTCCAGGTTCTTTTCATACGTATCGGAAACCAGGCTGGCCGGAATAAACACTCTGGCCTCGTCCACCATAACGCTCAGGCCGCCAGTCAGCACCTGTACAACCGGCGCTTTCAGAACTTCCTGGTTGTTGAAAGCCTCCTCCAGTCTCTTGTTGCCTTTTTCCGCAGCCAGTCTCTTATAGGTAAGGACAATCTGTCCCTCGCCGTCGTTTACCTTCAGCACCTTCGCCTCCATGGTGTCATTCACATGAACCAGTTCGCGAAGATCCGCATTGGAATCATTGGTGTATTCGCTTCTGGTAATAATACCGTCAGCCTTGCAGCCAATATTCAGGACAATTTCATCTTCCTTGACATCGATGACCGTGCCTTCTACTACCTCTCCATTATGAATTGTTTTGAATGATTCTTCCAGCATTTGTTCAAAACTTAAATCTGGCATTGTTTTGAAACCTCCTCAATCAAATTATTTGGGGTCGATGCCCCTGCTGTAATACCTACGCAACCCCTGGATGGCAATCGCCGCATATCCAAATCTTTTAATGTCTGTATATAGTAAGTATCTTCACATTCATTTCTGCATATCTCGAATAACTTCCTGGTGTTAGAACTATGACTGCCTCCAATCACAATCATACTGTCCACCCGGCCTGCAATTTCACGGGCCTCCGACTGGCGTTCTTCCGTTGCGCTACAGATCGTATTCAAAATATCCACTCTATCATACCGCATTTTTGAAAAAAATTCAACCAATTTATCAAATTTCTTGTAATTAAATGTCGTCTGGGAAACAATGCAGAGGGAATGCTCCGGATTCCGTCTGTAAGCGCGAGCCTCTTCTTCGGTGCCGATTACATCCACCCTT
>DVOS01000076.1 GCA_018713435.1 Candidatus Merdiplasma excrementigallinarum | reverse complement strand
TGCTAAAGAGTGGAAAGCTGCCCTACCGGAAAATCGGACGGTGCTATAAAATCCCTAAAGCTGGGTTAATCCGATATTTAAGAGATAATTAATGCTTTTCAAGGGCGGGTATGATATACTGTAGACAGATTGATATTTGCCCGTCCTAGAAAGGAGAGTAAGAAATTGACGGGTACATTACAGATAAAACAGCTTCCTTCAGGTAATGCATATTATTATGTGAAGCTGAGCTATAAAGACCCACGTACAGGGGGATGGAAATCAAAGACCTGTGCGACGGGGCTGGCGGTAAAAAATAATAAGCGGAAAGCGGAAAATAAGATAAAAGAATATGTTGACAAATATTCTTATCTTGAAGAACTTCCAGCGGAATATAACATAAAAATAGACCCGAATATAACATTAAGTGATTATGTATGGGTATGGCTGCATGGGAAAGAACGGGATTTAGAGGTTGATACCTACGAAGGCTATTCCTATCGTGCAGCCAAGATCGCAGAATATTTCAAGGATAAAAAGACCAAGCTGGTTGATGTTACACCTAAAATGATAGATGTTTACATGAAATATCTGCTTGATTACGGGAAAACCAACCAGAAGACGCATAAGCCAGAACCTTTAGCTGTGCGGACGGTAAGGAGCTATAAAAGTCTTTTGTATAGCATTTTTTCCCAGGCGATGATTGATGGGCTGGTGAAGTATAATCCAACGCAGGGGATTAAAGTACACGGGAAGAAGAACAAAGATTACAGTGAAGAATTCCTGTTCATGACAGAAGAAGAAATCCTGGAGTTTTTACAGTTTATCGCTGAACATTATCCACGACTATTAGGCATTACATTTTTGGGTGCCTATTATGGACTGAGGCGTTCAGAGATATTAGGCTTGAAATGGGATGCGATTGACTTAAAAAGGAACAAAATCAATTTCAGCCATACAGTTGTCCGGGTAAAAACAGTAGTGGGAAAAGACGATACGAAAACGCCGGCAGGCCGCCGCAGCTTATTTTTATTTGACGCCGCAAAAACCTGTTTTGAAAAAATAAAAGAAGAACAGGAAGCAAACAAGCGGTTCCTTAAAGACCAGTATAAAAATACAGAAGGCTATGTCTTTACATGGGAGGATGGGGCTTTGTATGACCCGAACTATATTTCCAAGCTGTTTAAGAAAGCAACGACAGAATTTGGCAGGCCGGAGATCACCCTGCATAAGCTGAGACATAGCTGCGCTTCCATGCTGATTAATAAAGGATGGGATATTAAGAAGCTGCAATATTGGCTGGGCCATACCGACACAGCCACCACGCTGAACATATATTCCCACTTTTATCGGGAACGTCTCAACGCTAGCGAGAATGACTTGCAGGAAATATCCAGAGGAGCAGGGAAACTTTTTGCGTGATAGCGCCATTTAGAAATTTTGGGTAACGTTTTGGGTAACGCCTTAATTTTTAGGAATTATAGGGAGCTCTTGCAAAAAAAGAAAAAACCGGAAACCCTTGTAAATAAAGGATTTCCGGCGCCCCTGCCAGGGAGTCGATGCGACAGGATTTGAACCTGCGACCTCTGCGTCCCGAACGCAGCGCTCTACCAAGCTGAGCCACGCATCGACGTCTTGACGTTTAACTCTGATAGTTTACCATCTGTTGACATAAAAATCAAGCATTTTTTTCGCAAATGCGAAGAAAAGAATCCAGTGATTGTTCCAGGAAGTCCACCCACCTTTCGGCTGCCTGGAATTCAAAATGGGTCAGGGCATCGGTGTAGAGCGTATAGGCTTCCGGATGTTCTTGCTTCATCCACCGCAGGCTCTTTTTGGGGCCAAAGTAGGGATGGCCTGCCATACCGCAGAAAATTTCCAGGCTGTCCACCAGCAGCCAGTGCCAGCGAAACATCCCTTCCGCATCCCCTCTTCTGGTACGCAGCAGCATTTTCCGGCACCAGGCCGTATCGGAACGGATTTCATCGGGGGACTTTTTGGGAAGCCCTGCCAGATAGAACAGAACTCCGTCTTTCAGCTTCCGGCCTATGTCTTCCGTGTCTGCCGCAATACGGCAGTCGAAAAGCTGGATGAAATTTTCATAGTTTACATCGGCTTCAAAACAGGAGCGGGGATAGACAAACACATCCAGCTGGATCCCGTTTACGAAAGAAACATCGTGAAACGGGGGATGGGATTCGGAGATCACCAGTGCGTCAAAATCACTGTTTGCGCTGTGGGAGCCGTCCGCAAAGGAGCCGTAAACCAGAATGGACAGGGGATTATAGGTTTGTTTTAAATAGGCAATAACTTGTTCCATAGTAGTTCCTCCAGCCATATTATAAATAGCTGAAACAGATCCGTCAATGCTGAAGGCTTTAAATGGAGAATGCTTTGCTATATTCTGAAAATCTGTGACTATAAAATCTTTATAAAAAATCCGGGGGCATCTGTACACAATAAAATAAATTGAGCTATAATGATAAGCAGATTTTTGGACGGAAAAGGAGTGACAGCCTGCGTATGCTTCAGATCAGAAATATATGCAAACAGTATAAGACGGGAGGGCTGGTGCAGAAGGCTCTGGACGGAGTCAGCCTGAACCTGCGGGAAAATGAGTTTGTGGCCATTCTGGGACCCAGCGGTTCCGGAAAAACCACACTTTTGAATATTATAGGGGGACTGGACCGGTATGACAGCGGAGATCTGATTATCAACGGGATTTCCACGAAAAAATATAAGGACCGGGACTGGGATTCCTACCGGAACCATACCATCGGTTTTGTGTTTCAAAGCTACAACCTGATCCCCCATCAGACCGTGCTGGCCAATGTGGAACTGTCCCTGACCATCTCCGGTATCTCCAGAAAGGAACGCCGCCGCAGAGCGGTGGAAGCCCTGCGGGAAGTGGGGCTGGGGGAGCAGCTTCACAAGAAGCCCAGCCAGATGTCCGGCGGACAGATGCAGAGGGTAGCCATTGCCAGGGCCCTGGTGAACGATCCGGATATTCTGCTGGCGGATGAGCCTACGGGGGCCCTGGACAGCGATACCAGCATTCAGGTGATGGAACTGCTCAAAGAGGTGGCAAAAGACCGGCTGGTGGTGATGGTGACCCACAATCCGGAGCTGGCGGAGGCCTACGCCACCCGCATTGTCACTCTGCGGGACGGCAGGATCCGGGCGGATTCCATGCCCTATGAAATGGATGAAGAAACCCTGGAGGAGCCCCGGTATAAAAATATGGGAAAGGCTTCCATGTCCTTTCGGACAGCCCTGTCCCTCAGCTTTAACAACCTGCGGACCAAGAAAGGACGGACTTTGCTGACTTCCTTTGCCGGCTCCATCGGGATCATCGGCATTGCCCTGATTCTGTCCCTGTCCACCGGTGTGAACGCCTACATTCAGTCTGTGGAGGAGGACACCCTGTCGGAATATCCCCTGCAGATTACCAGCACCGGCATGGACCTGTCTGCCATGATGACCGGAGGAAACCTGCGCACGGAGGTAAAGGACGGGGAAGTGGGGGTGACGGAGATGGTCACCACCATGTTTTCCACCATGGACGCCAACGATCTGGGGTCTCTGAAGGCGTATTTTGACAGCGGGAAGAGCGGCATTGAACCGTATACCAAATCCATTGAATATTCCTACAATGTGTCTCCCCAGATTTACCGGCTGGAGGAGGACGGGGTGCGCCAGGTAAATCCGGATCAGTCGTTTTCCGCCATGGGGCTGGGCTCCGGCGAGAGCGGAAACAGCCTGATGTCCATGGTCATGAGCACGGACGTATTTTTTGAGATGCCCCAAAACCCGGATCTGTACCGGGATCAGTACCAGGTAGTGGCCGGGCACTGGCCGCAGAATTACAGCGAGTGCGTGCTGGTGCTTACCTCCAGGGGAACGGTCAGCGACTATATGCTCTACACGCTGGGACTGCGGGATGCGGATGAGCTGGATACCATGATCCGCCAGTTTATGAATGAAGAAAAGGTGGATATCCCGCAGGATATACAGCCCTATGATTACGACGAGATTCTGGGGATTACCTTCAGTCTGGTCAACAGCTCCGATTATTACCAGTACGACAGCGAGTATCAGGTATGGGTGGATAAAACGGACGACAGCGCCTATATGAAAAAACTGGTGGAGAACGGGGAGACGCTCTCCATTGTGGGAATCGTGCAGCCGGCAGAGGGGGCGGAGATTGCCATGCTGAATACCGGTATCGGCTACACCGCAGAGCTGACGGACCATGTGATTCAGGCTGCGGCTGACTCGCAGATTGTGCAGGAGCAGCTGAAACAGAAAACTATCAATGTGTTTACAGGAGAAGAATTCGGTGCGGAGAGTGAGGAGAGCCGGTTTGATATGTCCACCCTGTTTACCGTGGATGAGGAGGCTCTGGCAGAGGCCTTTCAGGTGGATGAGAGCAAGTTCCAGATGGATCTGTCCGGCCTGAGCGGTATGAGCGTGGATACGTCCGCCCTGGCGGGTGCCTTCAGCCTGGATATGGGGGAGACGGATCTGACGGACCTTATCGACCTGGAAGAGCTGTTCCCGGAGCTGGCCCAGGAATATCTGCCGGAAATGCAGGAAATTTCAGAAAGGGTGGATCTGACCTTTTCTCCGGAGGAGACGCAGGCTATGTTCCAGAATCTGATCCAGGGCTTCCAGGAGAGCCTGGCGGGCAATCCGGAGTTTAACGTAGCGGGGCTGGCCACCGGATTTTCCGATTATCTGGCCACAGAGGACGCGGCCAACCGGCTGGCGGCAGGCGTGCAGGAACTGCTGCGCACAAGCGTACAGGTGGATGTGCCTTATACCCAGGTACTGGGCATGGCGGGAGAACTGCTGGACGGCTACAGAAAGTATGCCGAAGCCAATAAGATTGAGGAGACTACGGCGGCCAGCCTTCTGGGCTATTTTCAGAGCCCCCAGGTACAGCGGAACCTTCTGGACCGGGGGGAAGCCCTGATCCGGGACAGCATCACGGTTAATGTGACGCCGGAACAGATTCAGACCCAGATTATTCAGAGCCTTCTGGAAGGCTATCAGGAATACCTGCAGGCCAACGCCATTCCGGATGCCTCCCAGATTGCCGCGGCCTTTCTGGAATATCTGCAGTCTCAGGACGGACAGCAGCGGCTGTATGAGAGCGTTGCCGCCAGCATCGACCTGGAGGGAGCCGAGAAAGAGTTTTCCGCCCTTTTTGAGGATATGGGCGGCACCATTCGGGAGGAAGTGAGCGGTCAGATCAGCGCGAAGATGAATGGGGTTATGAGTCAGATGAGCAGCCGGGTGGAGAGCGCCATCCGGCAGATTGTAAGCCAGATCGGCTCCGGTATGGCCTCTGCTATCCAGGAGGCCATGGGCCAGATGGGGGAAAATATGGAGAACGCGGTTTCCATTGACGGGGATGCCTTTATGGAAGCTATCCAGATGAATATGACGGAGGAGGAACTGTCGGAACTTCTCCTGTCCCTGATGTCGGATTCGGATGCGGGCTATGACAATAACCTGCGCACTTTGGGCTATGCGGATCCGGACCAGCCGGGAGGCATCGATATTTATCCCCTGAATTTTGAAGGCAAAGAGGAGATTCTGAATATTCTGGACAATTATAACCGGCAGATGGAGGACAGCGGCCAGGAGGAGAAACAGATTACCTATACGGACCTGGTGGGGACTCTTATGTCCTCCGTGACGGATATTATAGATGTGATCAGTTATGTGCTGATCGCCTTTGTAGCCATCTCCCTGGTGGTTTCTTCTATTATGATCGGCGTGATCACCTACATCAGCGTACTGGAACGCAGAAAGGAAATCGGAATCCTGCGGGCCATCGGAGCCTCCAAACACAATGTATCCCAGGTGTTTAACGCGGAGACCTTTATCATTGGTCTGTGCGCCGGACTGTTAGGCATCGGCATCACGCTGCTGCTGCTGATCCCGGGCAACAGCCTGATCCATTCCATTGCGGGCAGAAGTGATATCAACGCTATTCTGCCGGCGGTTCCGGCAGTGATCCTGGTAGCCCTCAGCGTGGTCCTGACCCTGATCGGCGGGCTGATCCCCTCACGGAAAGCAGCCAAGAGCGATCCGGTGGCGGCTCTCAGGTCAGAGTAGAAAAAGGAAAAAAGGAGTCTGCAAATGAAGAAAACCGACGCGATTTATCAGAAATACGTGGATATTTTAAAAAGAGAACTGATCCCGGCAATGGGATGTACAGAGCCCATTGCCCTGGCCTATGCGGCAGCAAAGGCAAGGCAGACGCTGGGATGTCTGCCGGAGCGGGTGCAGGTATGGGCCAGCGGCAGCATCATTAAAAATATTAATTCTGTGATTGTGCCCAATACGGGACACCTGAAAGGGATTGCGGCCGCTGCCGCTGCCGGGATTGCGGCAGGAGAGGCGGACCGGGAACTGGAAGTGCTCTCCGGAATCAAGAAGGAGGAGCTTTCCCGGATCAGGGAATTTCTGGATACGGCAGAATTTGACATCCGGCAGGCTGAGAACGGCAAAGTTTTTGATATCACGGTTACGGTGTGGAAGGGAGAAAACTATGCGACTGTGCGCATTTCCGACTACCATACGAATCTGGTGCTGATTGAACGCAATCATGAGATTCTGTGGCAGAAGGATCAGGATGCCAGCGAAGATCCGGATGAGGGCGCCGGTTTGCAGATGAATGTACAAAGCATCTGGGATTTTGCGGATACGGCGGATCTGACGGATGTAAAGGAACTTCTGAAGAGGCAGATCGACTGCAACATGGCCATTGCGGAAGAAGGACTTCGGGGGGATTACGGAGCCAACATAGGGAAAACTCTGCTTCAGATGGACGGAGACAACGTGAAAACCAGGGCCAAGGCCATGGCGGCCGCGGCTTCGGACGCCAGGATGAACGGCTGCGAACTGCCGGTTATTATTAACTCGGGAAGCGGGAACCAGGGAATTACCGTGTCGGTTCCGGTGGAGGTTTACGCCCGCCATCTGGGAGTGACGGAAGAAAAGAAATACCGGGCGCTGCTTTTGTCCAATCTGCTGGCGATCCACCAGAAAGCGGGGATTGGCCGCCTGTCCGCCTACTGCGGGGCTATCTGCGCGGGGGCGGCGGCCGGAGCCGGCATTTCCTATCTGCACGGAGGCGGCTACAGGGAGGCCTGCCATACGGTGGTAAATGCCCTGGCGGTCGTATCCGGGATGATCTGCGACGGCGCCAAGTCATCCTGCGCCGCCAAGATTGCCGTATCGGTAGAAGCGGGGATCATGGGCTATTTTATGTACTGTCAGGGACAGGAATTTTACGGCGGGGACGGGATTGTGGCCAAGGGAATCGAGAACACGATCCGCAATGTGGGCCGTCTGGGAAGAGACGGCATGCGGGAGACCAACGAAGAGATCATCCGCATGATGATCGGCTGCTGAGCCTGCTTTTGTGATGGAAACGCCCGCTTAATATTTACCGGAATTTTACAGAGCTCCGGTTTTGCATTTTACATTTCCTCCTTAGAATAAGTGACGTATCCAACGGCTGTGCGAAAAAGTAAAGCGAGGCACAGTCACGAAGAATATAATGATGGAGGAAATTAGTATGAAAGCAAAGAAACTTGCGGCAACTCTGCTGGCAGCATCAACTGTTATGTCTATGGCAGCAACGGGTGTACAGGCAGCAGAAACCGGAGCTGAGGCCGGGGCAGCGCCAAAGTATGTATTCCTGTTTATCGGTGACGGAATGAGCTATCCCCAGGTGCAGCTGACCAACTACTATCTCAGCGCCACAGCGAATGAGGAGAACGCTGAGACAGTAACCGTGGAGGGTGAAGAGCAGACGGTGCTCAAGAGCCAGAACAACCTGAATATGATGAATTTCCCGGTTGCCGGCTCCGCTCAGACTTATGACAGCACATCCTTCGCGCCGGACTCCGCTTCCACCGCAACTTCCATTGCCACAGGATATAAGACCTGGAGCGGCAGCATCAACGTAAGCGAAGATTTCACCCAGGAGTATGAGACCATCGCGGAGAAACTGAAAGCTCAGAAGGATTACAAAATCGGTATTCTGACTTCTGTAAACCTGAACCATGCCACTCCCGCCGCTTTCTACGCCCATCAGGCATCCAGAAACAGCTACTATGAGATCGGCCTGGAACTGATCGAGAGCGGATTTGACTATTTTGCCGGCGGTGAACTGCTTTCCCGCACCGGCAGCGAGGAGGATCAGACGGATCTGCATGAACTGGCCGCCGAGGCAGGCTACAATGTAGTGACCACCCAGGCGGACGCGGAGGCTCTGACTGCTGACTCCGGAAAGACGATCATTATTGATGAGCATCTGGCAGACAGCGACGCCATGGCTTATGAGCTGGATCGTCAGGAGGGCGAGTGGGCTCTGGCTGACTATGTGGCCAAGGGAATTGAGATGCTGGACAACGAGAACGGCTTCTTCATGATGGTTGAAGGCGGCAAGATCGACTGGGCATGTCACGCTAACGACGCGGCTTCCACCATTACGGACACCATTGCGCTGGACAACGCGGTAGCCGAGGCGGTTGAGTTCTACAACGAGCATCCGGACGAGACACTGATTATCGTAACCGGCGACCATGAGACCGGCGGTCTGACCATCGGATACGCGGGAACGGACTATGACACCTTCCTGACCAACATGGACAACCAGAAGATTTCCTACGCGAAATTTGACTCTGACTATGTAAGCGCTTACAAAGAGAACCAGACGGATTTCGACACAGTTATGCAGGATATCACCGAACTGTTCGGCCTGCAGGCTCCCGCGTCAGAGGAAGAGTCCACCAACCAGAAGGACGATGCCAACCTGCATCCCGAGTCTGACAATACCGGCGCGCTGGTGATGACCCAGTACGAGTATGACAACCTGAAAGAGGCTTATGAGACCACCATGTCCAGAACCGGCGAGGAAGAAGAGTTCGGCCAGGAAGAGTACATCAAGTACGGCAGCTATGAGCCTCTGACCGTTACCATCACCCACATCCTGAATAACAAGAGCGGCATCAACTTTGGTTCCTACGCTCACACCGGTCTGCCTGTTGAAGTGCTGGCTCAGGGAGCAGGCGCCGAGACCTTTGACGGATACTATGACAACACCCAGATTTATGAGAAGCTGGCAGCTTTAGTAGGTGTAGAGTAAGGAGTTAATTCAGAATGAAGAGTGTGTTTTTTCAGAAGCAAAAAACAACACTCCTGATGATCATAATCGGTATCGTACTGATCGGCATCCTCTTAGCCATTCCCACAGGCTTTGAGGATGCCTTGATTTATCAGGGGTCAGAGCGGGCGGTGGGAGTTGTGACAGAGGTGGATAATTCTGCTATCATTACCAGCGGTATGATTCAGTCCGGAGAGCAGTCCTGCAAGATGATGATGGAGGACGGAACTTTTAAGGGACAGGAGATTACCGGCGTAAATTTCCTCAGCGGATCGCTGGAACAGGACAAGATCTATAAAGAGGGAGACAAGGCTTACGTGCGGATCAGCATCAATGATGGGGAGATTGCTTCCTGCGTGATGACGGATCATTTCCGTCTGGATAAAGAAGTGATTCTGTTTGCCGCTTTTATTATTCTCCTTATCGCCGTAGCCGGGAAAAAAGGAATCCTGGCCCTGTTTTCCTTTGTCATCACGGTGCTGATGATCTGGAAAGTGCTGGTGCCTTCCTATCTGCGGGGGTATTCCCCGGTTTGGGTGGGAATCGGGGTGACGGTGTTTATCACCCTGGTGATCATTTTCTTTGTGTACGGCTTTGAGAGGAGAACCATTACCGCGTCCATGGGCGCCCTGCTTGGCATTATAACCACCTGCGTTCTGGGCATTTTGTTTACGGATCTGTTTAAGATCCACGGCGCGGTGATGCCGGATTCAGAATCTCTTCTTTACAGCGGCTTTGCCGAGCTGGATCTGACTGCCATTTTTATGAGCAGCATTTTCATAGGAGCTTCCGGCGCCATGATTGACCTGGCGGTGGACATTACCTCCGCCGTGCACGAGGTGGTGGAGAAAAAGCCCAGTATCGGCTGGAAGGAAGCCTCCATTTCCGGTATGCATGTAGCCAGAGCCGCCATGGGAACCATGACCACCACGCTGCTGCTGGCCTACTCCGGAGGCTGCATCGCTTCCCTGATGGTTTACATGGCCCAGGGCACTCCCATTGACCATATCCTGAATTACAAGTATGTGGCCGCGGAGATTTTGGATACCCTGGTGGGAAGCTTCGGCCTGGTAACGGTTGCTCCTTTTACAGCCCTGGTGGCAGGACTGCTTCTGACAAAGCACGGAAGAAGGCAGGAAGCTGCTGCGGCTGACGGGGAAAAATTTTCAGAAACGGTTTAATCAGGAAGCGGGTGCTGCAAAATCATGAAATTCATGATAATGCAGCACCCTTGTTCTGCCATAAATGTAGGGGAAAGTTGCAAAAAAGTGTGCATATGCTTCCGGTACATCCAGGTGTACAGATGTCGATAGGACAAGGTGAACACCGGATGTACCGGAAGCAATGAAATCTTTTTGCAACTTTCCCTTCTTTTTTGCTGCTTCTGACCGGTCTGTTCTTCGGACGGATTTGGAGGGACAGGGATAAATAGGGATGTACAAGAAACCGGGATGATGATAGAATGGACGAAACAGATTGAAAACAGTGCCTGCCGGAGCGCGGGAAGGCTGTGGGGAGAGACAGATGAAAGCTTTGATTTTATCCTGCAATACAGGAGGAGGCCATAATTCCGCCGGGAAAGCCATGCTTCGCCGGCTGCTTGAACAGGGGTGCCAGGCCCGGATGCTGGATATGATGTCCCTGGCAGGAGAGCGGACTTCCAGAATTGTGGGAGGCACCTATGTAAACGTGGCAAAATATACCCCCAGGCTGTTTGCGGCGGCTTACCGGGCAGGGGACCGGCTCAGTTCTGCCAGAAGGAAATCTCCGGTGTATTACGCCAATACCATGATGGCCGGGTTTCTGGAACGGTATCTGCGGGAAAATGAAACGGATATTCTGGTGATGCCCCACCTGTTTCCGGCGGAGACGATTACTTACATGAAGCGCCGGGGAAAACTGGCGATTCCGGCAGTGGCCATTGCCACCGACTATACCTGCATCCCTTTCTGGGAAGAAACGGACTGTGACGCCTATGTGCTTCCCCATCCGGATCTGGCGGAGGAATACATACAGCGGGGCATTCCGAAAGAAAAACTGTATCCCCTCGGCATTCCCAACGCCATGGAATTTGAGACGCAGATGTCCAGGGAGGAAGCCAGAAGCAGGCTGGGACTGGACCGGGAGGCGCCTCTTTTGCTGGTCATGGGAGGCAGCATGGGATTTGGAAGGATTCAGGAACTGACCAGAGAACTGTATATGGCCTGTATGGAGGGAGAGCAGATCGGCGTCATCTGCGGAACCGACAGGCGGATGTACAGAAGTCTCCTTCAGGAATTTGGGGAAGAGAAGGATATTCACATTCTGGGTTATACCGATCAGGTGGCTCTGTGGCTGGACGCCAGCGATGTGGTGTACACAAAACCGGGAGGGCTTACCTCCACGGAAGCGTTGGTAAGGCACGTGCCCATCGTCCACACAGCCCCCATACCGGGATGTGAGACAAAAAACGCGGAATTTTTCGCCCGGCGGGGCATGTCGGTTCAGGCAAAGACCGTCAGAGAGCAGGTGGAGGCGGGGATGAAGCTTCTGTACGATCCCGGCATGCGGGGGAGTATGGAGCTGGCGCAGAGGGAAAACAGTTTCCCCCGGGCGTCTCTGGAAATTTTTCATCTGATGGAAAGCCTTTGCCGCCGGGAGCGGACCTGACAGGAAGAATACCAGGCATAGACAGGAGGGACCAAGATGCGAGAGTATATTTTCTGGATTGTTTTAGGCTATCTGTCCGGCAGCCTGCTGTTTGCCCTGTGGCTGCCCAGATGGATCTGCCATGTGGATATAAGACAGGTAAGTGAGGATAAAAACCCGGGAACCTTTAATGTGTTTCAGCACTGCGGGGCCTGGATGGGCAGCATGGTACTGGCTCTGGAAATCGGGAAGGCCTTCCTTCCCGTACATATGGCCAGCCAGGCGGTGGATATGGGCCGCTGGCCCTTTGCCCTGGTGCTGGCGGCTCCTGTGTTGGGACACGCGTTCCCGTTCTGGAACTGCAAAAAAGGAGGGAAGTCCATTGCCGCTTCCTTTGGAAGCCTGCTGGGACTCCACCCCCTTCTTCTGCCGGCAGTTCTGCTGGCCGGCTGCTATCTGCTCTTTACGCTGGTAATTGTGATCAATCCCCATTCCATGCGCTCCATTGTCACCTTTGCCGTATGGATGGCCGGCTGCGGCCGGATCCTGGGGCCCAGCGTTATAGGCCTGGGGTGCTTTCTGATAGGCGTGACCGTGATCGGAAAGCATGTGAAAGTGTATCAGGGAGAAAAATGCAGCATTAATCTTCCCTTTGGACGGCATCGTTCTTCACGGTGATGCCGTTTACCTGCACCTGGTCGGTAATGGGGATCACCAGGCAGGGGCGGCCGTCGATGATGCGCCGTTCCACCAGATCCGCCCGGTCAGGGCTCACCTGGATGGTGACGTCCGGGGTTTTTACCTCAAACTTGCGGGAATTCATGATGTTGGAAGCCATGAAGGAGGCATTTTCTCCGGCTGCGGCCTCAAAATTCCGGTCAAAATTTTCCAGCTTTTCTTCATCTACCCCGCTTATGGACAGGAGATTGCGCACCTCAGCCTGGCTGAGCATGACGGGATCGGGACTGTCCTTTTTTTCTTCTGCCAGCTCGTGGAGATTGTCATGAATCTCCCGGACTACCTGATAATCACAGGAATCCCCCAGGGTTTCCTCAATCAGTTCCTGAAAAACCTCTTTCTGATCCTTTGCGGTGAGGGGCAGGGTGCAGCCCAACAGGCTGTCCGTAAAATCAAAGTGCAGATCCTCCGGATTTTTGGAATAGTAGAGCAGGCTGTGGATGTCGCTGCTGCGGTCATTAAACGCGGGGAAGAGAAAGCCCAGCATGGGAAGGTCTACGATCCAGTCCCGGATCCGGTTCTGGAAGCAGTGTTCCTCCGGATTATAGGAGAGGGCGGGCTTTGCCAGATTTACCGGGCAGACGCAGGAAATGATAAACTGATACACTTCATCGGAGGCGTCAAACATCTCCAGGTTGTCCGAGGCTTTCCCCGGCACATCGTAGGCCGCATGGATCAGCAGGATCAGATAATTCTCCCCGTATGTAAAAGAGTCGATGACTTTGTCGTAATATTCTTCCAGCAGCTCTTCATCCTGCAGGCCGCTGTCCCGCAGGCGCAGCAAAAATTCCTGGGTGCCCCCTTCTTTTTCCGTTTCCAGAGGAAACTCCATGTTCAGAAGATTCTTTCCCAGCGTCCCGGAAAGGGTTTTGCGGAAAATCTCAAAATATTTGAAGATTTCCTCCTCCGGCAGGGAGAGAAACGCCTCCCGGAACCGGGTTACTTTATTTTTTTCCCCGTCCACATAGCAGCCGCAGATTCGGGTGGCGGCGCAGTTGGCGGGAGTGAACTGTTTCTTGATTTCCGCTGTTTCTTTTTTGTTCATAGTATGTATTCCACCTGTCTTTAAATTTCTGATTTGTACCGGATATTATAACAGATCTGTGATGATAATGATACAGCTATTATGATAATTGTCGGGCTGAAAGAGAATCAGAGCGCTTCCAGCCCCGGGCTGCGGCATCTTTTTGCCGCAGTCCTACTGCTCCATCTGCCGTCCCATAAACCCGGCGGCGCACCGGGCCAGCACCTGTTCCGTCTCCCCCATGCGGCCTTTGGGATCTTTGCAGCGCAGGATTACCGTTCCGATCACATCTCCCTCGCAGATGATAGGGCTGATGACCTGGGGAAGATCCTGGCCTGCGTCCTCGTTGGTGATTTTGATGGGATCCTGTCCCGGGCCGGCGGAGAAGATGTGTTCCCGGTCGTTCATCACGTCCTCCAGCTGACCGGTGACAGGGTGGCCGATGGTATTTTTCTTCATGCCTCCCGCGGCGGCAATCACCTGGTCCCGGTCTGTGATGCAGACGCTGTGGCCGGAAGCGTCTGCCAGCGCCTCCGCGTATTCTCTGGCAAAATTTCCGAGTTCCCCTATGGGGGAATATTTTTTCAGGATGATTTCCCCTTCCCGGTCCGTAAAAATTTCAAGGGGATCCGCTTCCCGGATCCGCAGAGTGCGGCGGATCTCCTTTGGGATTACCACCCGTCCCAGATCATCGATTCTTCTTACAATTCCTGTAGCTTTCATATATAAAATTTCCTCCATTTACTGTACTTTTCTGGGAATAGTATCTGTAGCCGGAGGAATTTTATACCTTTTGGCCGAAGCGTATTTTAGAGCGTATTTCGAATGAGAGAAAACGGTTTTCCGGACGCGTCAAACTATGCTATACTGGGGACGTACCGATACGCTTTGCAAACAAGAGATGAAAGTCAGAAATGAGGAGAAGAGTCTATGAGAATACTGCTGATCCGGCATGGTGATCCGGACTATATCAACGACTGCCTGACAGAAAAGGGGCGCAGGGAGGCTTCGCTGCTGGCAGATCTGATGGAAAAGGAAACGGTAAAAGACTTTTTTGTATCGCCCCTGGGAAGAGCCAGGGAGACCGCTTCCTATACGCTGAAGCGGCTGAAAAGAACGGCTGAGGAGAAGGACTGGCTCAGAGAATTTCCGGCAAAGCTGGAAGTGGAGGATTCGGTATGGCTGCAGAAAGCCTACCCGGACACCCGGAAGGAAGATGGAAGATTTCAGACGAGAATTGTCTGGGATATGCTGCCGGCTTTCTGGAAAGAAGATCCGGCTTATCAGACGCCGGAGGGATGGCGGAATACGGAGGTGGCCGCGCACAGCGATCTGAACCAGGCTTACGGCCGGGTGGCGGCGGGGATAGACGATCTGCTGGAAAGGTACGGCTACAGCCGGGAAGGCCATCTTTACCGGACAGAAAAGGGGAATCGGGATACCATAGCCTGTTTCTGCCATTTCGGCGTCAGCTGTGTGATCCTGTCCCATCTGTGGAACGTCTCCCCCTTTGTGCTGTGGCACAGCCTGGCTATGGCTCCCACCTCTGTGACAGAGCTGTACACGGAAGAGCGGCAGAAAGGGACTGCCGTGTTTCGGGCCTCCCGGATCGGGGATCTCTCCCATCTGTACGCGGGCAGAGAGCCGGCTTCTTTTTCCGCCCGGTTCTGCGAAACCTATGAGAGCCGGGATGAGCGCCACTGAGCCTTCCGGCGCCGGAGCGCTACTTTCTGCCCCCGGTTATTTTTTTCAAAAGAAGTTCCAGCCTGCTTTTTCCGGCA
>DVOS01000075.1 GCA_018713435.1 Candidatus Merdiplasma excrementigallinarum | reverse complement strand
AAAAGCTTCCCCAGCCGCGTCGTCCCTGGTCCGTCCCAGAATCTCATACTCGCCGTAATCTTTCACCGCCACCAGATGCGTGTGGCCGCCGGACACCACCAGGCAGCCGAAGGGGGGCTCCAGATCCGGATTTTCAATATAGTTGGCGGAAATATGGCCCTCTATGTGATGGACTCCTACCAGGGGAATCCCTTTCGCATAACTGATGGCCTTGGCTTCCGCCACACCCACCAGCAGAGCTCCCACCAGTCCGGGGCCATAGGTAACGCCGATGGCGTCCAGCTCATCCAACGTCACATCCGCCTCCGCCAGAGCCTGTTCGATCACCTGGTTAATCTTTTCGATATGCTTTCTGGAAGCAATCTCCGGCACCACCCCGCCGTACAGCGTGTGCAGGGCAATCTGCGATGAAATGATATTGGAGAGGACCTCCCTGCCGTTTTTTACTACCGCGGCAGCCGTCTCATCACAGGAAGTCTCGATTGCCAGAATCCGTACATCCTTCATTCTCTATCCCGTTCCTTCCTTACCGCTATTCTTCCGCAAAATCCAGTTCCACCGACTTCCGGTCTTTTCCCGGTCTGGCGTTGGGAAAAATATCCGTCACCTGCTTCATATAGTCCTCCGGCTTTACCAGAGACGGACTGTAATGGGTAAGCCACAGTTCCTTTACCCGGGCGGCCTTTGCCGTCTGGGCTGCCTCCCGGAAGGTCATATGCTTATACTCCACCGCCTTGGCCTGCTTTTCCGGTTCCCCGTACATTCCCTCGCAGATAAACAGGTCGGACTCTCTGGCGTTGGTCACAATCGACTCGGTGGGACGGGTGTCCGTCACATACGTTACTTTCAGCCCTTTTCTGGGCGGTCCCAGAACCATATCCGATGTAAATACCCGGCCGTTTTCCTCCACGGTTTCCCCCTTCTGGAGCAGCTTCCAGAGTTTCATGGGAACCTCCTGGGCTCTGGCTCTCTCCACGTCAAACCGGCCGGCCCGGTCCAGTTCCAGCGTATAGCCGTAACAGGTCACATTATGATTGACCCGGAAAGCCCGCAGCCGGTATCCGTGAAGCGAAAATTCCTGCTCCGCTCCCTGGATTTCCAGAAAATGAATCGGGAAGGGCAGCTCCGGGGCAATGACCCGCAGCGCGTTTACCACCCGCTCCAGCCCCCGGGGGCCGATCATGGTCAGGGGCTCCCTGCGGTCCGCGTTCCCCATGGTCAGAAGAAGCCCGGGCAGGCCGCTGATGTGATCCCCGTGAAAATGGGTAAAACAGATTACATCAATCGGCTTAAAGCTCCAACCCTTTTCCTTCAGGGCGATTTGGGTGCCCTCTCCGCAGTCAATCAGAAGACTGCTTCCATTGTACCGCACCATCAGCGACGTAAGCCAGCGATAGGGAAGGGGCATCATACCGCCGCTTCCCAGCAAACATATATCCAGCATTCCTAACCTCTTTCTGTCTTCTGACAGCTCACAGCATCTCCGTCTGTTTCTTTACCGTCACCGGTATCCGGAACCTGGCTGTCAGTTCATCATAGCATTTCTCGCACAGTTCAAACGAATGAATCTGTCCGTCTTTTTCTGAAAAATATCCCCAGTTTTGCTCCACCGAGAGCACGCCCTCTCTGGCAATTCCCTTTTCCACTTTAATTTCCCGGCCGCACATATTGCAGAACAGACTATACTTTTTCATACGAATTCCTCCCCGCTTTTGTATCCTGTTCATTATATCCTGCCTGGTTTCTCTCTGCCTAGTGGGAATGACTGTCAGCGGCCGTCCGCGCATCTTCCTGCTGCCCTGTCCACATAATCAGTCCGTCCTCTGTGGGGAAACGGTAAAAATTTCTGCGCACTCCCGCAGGTTCAAACCCCAGCGTCTCATACAGACGGATGGCGGGATGGTTGCTCACCCGCACCTCCAGCGTAAAGCGGCAAATCCCCCGCGCTTTTCCCTCTTGCATCAGAGCCTTAAGCATATGCTTTCCTACGCCTCTTCCCCTAAGTGCTTCTGCCACCGCCACGTTTGTAATGTCCGCCTCCTCAAAGGAGCGAAGCAGTCCGCAGTAGCCTGCCCCTCTCCCCTGCCAGAAGGCCGCCAGGTAAATGGTATCCGGAGATTTAAGAGAGGAGAGAAATCCCTCCCGGCTCCAGGGCTCTGAAAACGTATGCTGCTCAATTTCAAGAACCCAGTCCAGGTCCTCTTCTTTCATGGGGCTGATTTTCAGATGATCCGAAAAATTGTCTGAAGCCATCCCTGTTTTCATTCTGCCGTCTCCCGGCTCTTTGCCTCCTGCTTCAGTCTTTTTGCCCGCTCCCGCTCCGCCTGGGATACCCGAAGATAATCCGGCTGATGCATGGCCGCGGTCTCCGTTTTTCCCTGCCGCACATACTCCATGGCGCAGACCGCCACGGAAGATGCCCGCTGCCGGTTCAGATGAGGCGGGGCAAACAAAAACGGCACCTGCAGCGCTTTTCGTATCTCTTCCTCGTACACGGGAACGCCGTCTCCCAGCAGAATCGCCGGCCGGCCTATCTCATTCAGTTTCCGGGCAGCCTCTGCCACCGGTACGGCCATCTGATCCGCCAGCACCTCCAGTTTTCCCTCCCTGAACTGATAGATTCCGGTATAGACCTGGTTTCTTCTGGCATCCATCATGGGGCAGACCACCCGGTCCGTCCCCCAGAGATTATACGCCATTCCCTCCAGGGTCGGTACATGCACCAGGGGCTTTTGCAGCGCCAGCCCCAGCCCTTTTGCCGTGGCAGAACCAATCCGCAGGCCCGTAAAAGAGCCGGGACCTCCTGCCACCGCAATGGCATCCACTGTATCCAGATCCAGTTCTATCATATCGCCCGCTTCCTTCAGCATGGGAAGCAGGGTCTGGGAGTGGGTCTTTTTATAGTCTATCGTATATTCGGCCAGCACCCGGTCGTCTTCCACCACAGCCACTGTGGCGGTCATGCCGGAACTGTCCATCGCCAAAATTTTCATTCCGTCGCCTCCATTTTCCAGAGATCCTGTCCTACCGCTCTGTCACCGTAATCCGGCGGTAATCAAATCCCTTCTCCAGATCTTTTTCTATCCTTATCTGCGTATAATGCTCCGGCAGTATTTCTTCGATCAGATCAGCCCACTCGATCAGGCAGACGCCGTCGCCGTAAAAATAATCCTCATAGCCGATCTCATCCATCTCTTCCACATCCCCGATGCGGTACACGTCAAAATGATAAAAGGGCAGCCTGCCCTCCTCATATACCTGCAGGATCGTAAAAGTCGGGCTGTTCACCGGCTCGGTGATTCCCAGCCCTCTGGCCAGTCCTTTCGTAAAAACGGTTTTCCCCACACCCAGATCGCCAATCAGGGTAAAAATCTGTCCGGTCCCGGCCTTCTCTCCCAGAGAAAAGCCCAGTTCCCAGGTATCCTTTTCCGAATAGCTGTCTTTGATCATTTCCTTTTATCCTCATTTTCTGTTTCGGTTTCCCTGTTTTCCTCTGCCCTGCCGCCGTCTGTCCCTTCAGATGCCGCCAGGGCAAAAGAAAACCGCCGCCGGGAGCAGGCGGCAGCCATCCCGCCTTACTCATCCCGGCAACGGTATCATTATATACTAGGTCTTTGGCTTCTGGCAACCGCTATCTTTTTTCGCATATCTGACCCGGATCCGCCGCTCTCAGAAAGGAAAAAGGATCCTTCTCATCCGCCAGAAAAAACATCAGCATGTAGGCGCACATCAGCGCCACCCTTTCCTCCTTCAGGATTCTGGCCACCTCCCTGCGGTCCGCCAGAACCACCTCCAGCTCCTCCGAATCTTCCAGGCCCGCTCTGCTCACCGTACCGGAGGCATAGCCGAACACCATGGAACAGCACTCGTCCGTCATGCCGATGGTGGTATAGAAAGGTTTCTCATACATGGGTTTCACATTCTCTATGGACAGTTCTAGGCCCGTCTCCTCCCGCATCTCTCTGGCCGCAGCCTGGTGAAGGTCTTCCCCCTCTTCCACCAGCCCCGCCGGGAATTCATAAATATAGCCTCCCAGAGGATGCCGGTACTGGCGCACCAGCACCACCCGGTCCTTCTTTTCACCGTACAGGCCGTACATAACCACCCCGTCCGGCCGGTCCGGCAGCCCGGCGCCATTCATCTTCAGGTCGGAAGTATCCACGGCTCTTGAAGCCATGTAATAGGGGAACGTATGTCCCTTCCGGTCTTCCACTTCCATCTCAAAAAAATTCAAGTGGGAATTGTCCGTTATCTGTCTGATTTTGCGCATTCTGCTCATACTGTAAAACCCCTGCTTCGGAATGAAATTTACGGTCTCTGCGCTCTCCTCACAGTCCTGCGGCTCATGCCGTCCGCAGCCAGATTATGAAGGAACAGGCTGATCCTCTTATATAATAGCATAGTTAGCACGGAAACCAAAGCCCCTTTTATCAGATTCAGGGGGAATACCGTAAATACCACAAAGGTAAATACACTGTTTACATTTCCATTGATGGCGGTTCCCATGCCGATGATGGCATCCAGTGGCATTCCGTACAGGGCGGAAAACGCGGGCAGAAGGTAAACGGCATTAAAAGCGGTTCCAAAGACGGCCATCACGACGGTTCCCACTGCCAGGCCCGCAGCCGCGTTGGTTTTCGTCTTTTTCAGGTGATACACAATGGAAGCCGGAACCAGCAGCGTACAACCGATCACAAAGTTGGCGAAATCTCCCACAAAGGCAGTTGACGTTCCTTTAATCACCAGCTTCAGCAGGATCTTTGCCAGCTCGATGATCACAGCGCCCACCGGCCCCAGGAAAAATCCGCCTATCATAGCCGGAAGCTCGCCGAAGTCCAGCTTGTAAAATTCCGGCGCCAGAAACAGCAGCGGAAAATCAAAAATGTGAAGGATGGCCGCCAGGGCTCCCAGCATTCCGCAGACTGTAATGTATTTGGTCCGGCTGATGCGAATCACCGTATCCTTCAGGATGGTTTTCTCCGCGATTTTTGCCGCAGCCACAATGGCCGCCACTACCAGGACGCACACCAGAAGAAACTGAAGGTTGTCCCTCACCTGCTGAATCAAAGTTTCAATGTTCATGTTTCTCTCCTCTTTTCTTAAAATATTTGGATCAAAGAAAAGTTCATGGAAACAAAAAGCCCCGGAAATAAATTCCAGGGCAAATACACATATGTGCGGCATATGTTATTCTTCTTCCATCCAGACTATACTGTTGGTCCCGGAGTTTCACCGGGTCAGCCGCTTGCGCGGGTCGCGGACTGTACCGCCAGTGAGGAATTTCACCTCGCCCTGAAGAACTTTTCTTAAATTCTTCTTCATTATAGCGCGGGTCGGATACAAATTCAAGCGTTTATTTTGTTTCCTGTCCCTCCAGCTTCATGGTAAGGCTGATCCGTTTTCTGTCCACGTCCATATCCAGCACCTTTACATCCACAATATCCCCTACGCTGACCACATCCAGGGGATGCTTCACAAATTTTTTGCTGCTCATCTGGGAGATATGAACCAGACCGTCCTGATGGACGCCGATGTCTACGAAGGCGCCAAAGTCAATTACATTCCGCACCGTTCCCTTTAAAACCATGCCGGGCTTTAAGTCTTTCATCTCCAGCACGTCGCTTCGCAGAATGGGCTTTGGCATTTCTTCTCTGGGATCCCGGCCCGGTTTTTCCAGTTCCTTTACAATATCCTCCAGGGTAATCTCTCCCACGCCCAGCTTCTGAGCCGTGGTTTTGGGATCTTTCAGTTTTTTATGCAGCCCCGCCAGTTTTCCGTCCGCCACATCTTCCAGGCTGCAGCCAAAAAGCTTCAGCAGCTCCCGGGCCGCCTTGTAACTCTCCGGATGAACCCCGGTGCCGTCCAGAGGGTTGTCCCCTCCCTTGATCCGCAGAAAACCGGCGCTCTGTTCAAATGCTTTGGGTCCCAGCTTTGGAACCTTCAGAAGCTCTCTCCTGTCCGAAAATCTTCCGTGCTCCTCCCGGTAGGCCACCACATTTCTGGCAATGGTTTTGGAAATACCGGACACATATTCCAGCAGCGATACGGAGGCCGTATTCAGATCCACCCCTACCCGGTTTACGCAGTCTTCCACCACGCCCTCCAGCGTTTCTCCAAGCTTTTTCTGATTCATATCATGCTGATACTGGCCTACTCCGATGGATTTGGGGTCAATTTTAACCAGTTCCGCCAGAGGATCCTGCAGCCTTCTGGCAATAGACGCGGCACTTCGCTGTCCCACGTCAAACTGGGGAAATTCCTCCGTTGCCAGTTTGCTGGCGGAATAAACGGAAGCCCCCGCCTCATTTACAATCACATACTGTACTTTCTCCGGTATGTTCTGAAGCAGATCCACTATAAACTGCTCCGATTCCCGGGAGGCCGTTCCGTTGCCCACAGAAAAAAGCGTAATTCCATACTTCTGAATCAGTTTTTTCAGGGTTTGTCGGGCCGCCTCCTGTTTGGCGGGAGTGGTGGGGGCCGTAGGATAAATCACGGCAGTGTCCAGCACCTTTCCCGTGGCGTCCACCACCGCCAGCTTGCAGCCGGTGCGGAAAGCCGGATCCCAGCCAAGCACCACCTGTCCCTGGATGGGAGGCTGCATCAGAAGCTGCTTCAGATTTTTTCCGAACACCTGAATGGCGCCCTCTTCCGCCCGCTCTGTGAGCTGGCTGCGGATTTCTCTCTCAATGGCCGGCGCAATCAGACGCCTGTAGCTGTCCGCAGCCGTCTCCTTCAGCAAGGGACCCGTATAGGGGTTGTCCCGGGTTACAATCTGCCTCTCCAGCCAGGCGAGAATTTTCTCCTCCGGCGCTTCCAGCCTGACCGTCAGAAACTTCTCTTTTTCTCCTCTGTTCAAAGCCAGTATCCGATGGCCCGCCGCTTTTGCCACAGGTTCCTGATACTGATAATACGTCTCATAGACTGATTTTTCCTTCTCATCCCGAGCCTGGGCGGTAAGCAGACCTTCTTTCACCGTCATGTCCCGGATTCGGGCACGGTAATCCGCCCGGTCGGATATCCGCTCCGCCAGTATGTCGCAGGCTCCGGCCAGAGCCTCCTCCACGGTCTCCACCCCTTTTTCTTCTGAAAGAAAGGTTTTTGCGTCCTCCTCCAGCGGCCGTTTTGTCATCTGCAGAAGGATCAGGTCTGCCAAAGGCTCCAGTCCCTTCTCTCTGGCAATGGCCGCTCTGGTTCTCCGCTTTGGCTTATAGGGGCGGTAAAGATCTTCCACCGCCACCAGGGTAGCCGCCTCCCGGATCTGTTTCTCCAGCTCAGGCGTCAGTTTCTCCTGTTCCCGGATGGTGGCAATCACCTGCTCCTTGCGCTCTTCCAGTCCCCGCAGGTAATTGAGCCTCTCATACAGCTTCCGCAGCACTTCGTCGTTGAGAGTCCCGGTCGCCTCTTTCCGGTAGCGGGCGATAAAAGGAATCGTACATCCCTCATCAATCAGTTTTACGGCCGCTTCCACCTGCCAGGGCTTTACTTCCAGTTCCAGGGCCAGCGTATTTATCATATCCATTCTGTCCGTCTCCTCCTCAGGCAATATCTTTTCCAGTATATCTGAAAATCCCTGTCCCTGCAAGTACCCGAAATTCCCCCCGCTTGTTTTTCCCGGTTCCCTGTGCTATCATGGAGGGACAGTTCTGCTGCAAAGGAGGCATATGCAGATGGATCCCAATCCTTCTAATTTCAATGAAAACACAGACTCGCCGGGCATGAGGCGGCACAGGATCTCCGGTTCCCGGAGCATGGCCACCGCCGCCATGGTGCTGGGGCTTATCGCCATCCCTCTGTTTTTTGTTTTTTATATTTCCATCCCCCTGGCTGCCACTGCCATTGTGCTGGCTCTGCTCTCCCGGGGAGACGGTTCTTTGCATCCCAGGGCAAAAGTATCTCTTATCGTATCCATCGCGGCTATTGCCGCCTCTGTCCTGGTAACCGGCTACGCGTTCATCACAGTTCGGAACAATCCGGCCCTGCGCCGGGAGCTGGAACAGATGCTGGATTATTTTTCCGATTATTACGGCGAGGAAGCAGGTGAGGAGTACCTGGTTCCCGATCATTTTTTTGACAGCACGGAGGGAGGCATTACCATATGAAGCAAGGTTCCTGCGCATTATTAAAGGCCAGAGCCAGGCAGGCCCTTACCGGCAGATATCTGACTGCCATGGGCGCTCTGGTACTGACCGATCTGATTTACGCGTTTATGATCGCTTTCTTAATTCCTACCGGCTTTACCGGACGGCTGGCAGGTCTTTCTCTGCTCAGCTACCTGATCATACTGTTTCTCACCATCCTGCTGCTGGTGGGCCATAACTGTCTGTATCTGAATTTTGCCAGAGGAAGCCATGCCGCCATGGGGCAGATTTTCTTTGCCTTCTCCCACCACCCCGACCGGGTGATTCTGATCACTGCCGCCCTCTTTGCCGCCGGTTTTGTCTGTATGCTGCCGTTTCTTCTGGTGTCCTTTTTTGCCTACACCTCCTGGCTCATCGGCGGCATGAGTTTTTCGGCCATGGCAGGGGCATTCGGCATATCCGGCCTCATTTCCCTGGCGCTGTTCCTTCTTCTGACTGTGCGGTACGCCATGGCGTTCTTTCTCTACATCGACCATCCGGAGCTGAACTGGCTGCAGCTTCTTGGAGAAAGCCAGCGGATTATGAAAGGCCATGGGTTCCGGTATATCCGGTTAAATCTGTCTTTCATCGGAATTCTCCTGCTGGGTGTGCTGTCCATGGGACTGGCTCTGCTCTGGGTCATTCCCTATATGATTATGACCAACACCTGCTTTTATCTTGACCTGACTGACAGCCATTCCGATGCAGATGCCCAGAACTGAGGGAAGGAGCCAGCCAAATCCCGCCGCATAGGCAGGGATCCTGTGAAGCAGCGCTGCCGCGCCCGGAAGCATAATCCCCTGCTGATCCAGCACTGTCAGCACACTGACGATTCCGCAGAGAGCCGCGGACCAGGGATAAACCGCCCTGAAACGCCCCAGCCATCTGTGGGTGCAGGATAAAAAAATCAGCAGAATGGACAGGGGATAAATGGCGTTGAGAGCCGGCTGGGAAAAGTTCAGAATTGCCTTCAGCCCCACATTGGAGATCACCATGGAGACGAAAGCAAAAATCAGCACCCATCTGCTGTAGGAAAGTCCGGGAAATACGCCGGAGAAATATTTTCCGCAGCAGCTGAATAGCCCTACGCAGGTATTAAAGCAGGCAATCACAAAGATCACCGCCAGGATGACCATTCCCCCTTTTCCAAACAGAAAGCCTACCATTCCGGACAGGATTCCCGTACCGTCCGAGGCATCCGAAAAAGCGGATCCTCCACGCATTCCCACAAAAGTCAGCATACCGTAAACCGCCAGCAGAAAAATTCCCGCTATCCATCCGGCGCTGACCGTCTCCCGCATCACCGCTTTTTCCTGACGTATCCCCTTTGCCCGTATATTCATGGCAATAATCATCCCGAAGTTTAACGCCGCCAGGGTGTCCATGGTCTGATAGCCGTACAGAAAGCCTTTTACCGGAGCCAGTGAGGCGTAAGCTTCCCCAGGAGCCGGAATGGGGCCTGCCGGTTTCAGGCAGGACGCCGCAAATACGATCACGATCAGCGCCAGAAGAACGGGCGTTAATTTTTTGCCCAGGTATTCCGTCAGTTTTTCCGGGTGCATGGCTACCGCGGCCGCCGCGGCGAAAAATACCAGGGAGTAGGCAAACTGAAGCCAGGCTGCCGGCATCTCCTCCGGCCAAAAAGGCAGCACCGCCATGGAGAAGGATGTGCTGGCTGTTCTGGGAATCGCCAGACAGGGGCCGATAGCCAGGTACAGGATCAGTATGTATAAAACCGCAAATCTGGGATGTACCCGGGAAGCCAGCTGATCCAGCCCGCCAGAGAGGGTTACCGCAATCACGCCGAGAACCGGCAGTCCCACCGCGCTGACCGCAAAGCCGGCCAGAGCCGGCCATCCGGAAGTTCCTGCCTGGGCTCCCAGAAAAGGCGGGAAGATCAGGTTCCCCGCCCCGAAAAACATGGAGAACAGCGTCACTCCCATCAGTATTTTATTTTTCAGATTAAACCGTTCCATTTTTCATCCGTTCCTTTCTCAGATACAGTATAGGTTTTTGCCTGCAAAAGGTCAATACATCCAGGCTCTGTAAATCATATTGACGCTGTATCAGCCCAGTGCTATATTGAAACTAACTTATGTTTTATTTTCAGAAAGCGAGGGTACGGATATGAAGGCAAAAGTTTACTTTACCCGGGATCTTACCCCGGAAAAGGTAGTGGAGGCTTATCACAAACTGGGAATTGCACTGCCCGGCAGGGTGGCTGTGAAGGTCCACTCCGGCGAGAAGGGTAATCAGAATTATCTGCATCCGGAATTCTGGAAACCGATGATGGATGAGATCGGGGGAACCATCGTAGAGTGCAATACCGCATACGGCGACGCTTCCGGCGGCGTGCGGGACCACACGGAATCCCATCTGAAACTTCTGGACGACCACGGCTGGACCAAGTATTTCAACGTGGATCTGATGGACGCGGAGGGGCTGGACCTTGTATGGCCCATCCCCAACGGCAAAGTCCTGAAGGAAAACCATCTGGGCAAAAATATTGTGAATTACGATTCCATGCTGGTTCTGGCCCACTTTAAAGGCCATCCCATGGGCGGTTACGGCGGCGCCTTAAAGCAGCTGTCCATCGGCTGTGCCAGCCGGGCCGGCAAGGCTTTGATCCATTCCGCCGGAAAGACGGACGACCGGTATGAGACCTGGAAACAGCACGCCGACAGCGTAATGTTCCCGGAAGCCATGGCGGACGCTGCCATGAGCGTGGTGAATCACTTCAAAGGCAATCTGGCCTACATCAACGTGATGAAAAATCTGTCCGTGGACTGCGACTGCTGCGTGGTTGCGGAAGATCCCTGCATGAAGGATATCGGTATCCTGGCTTCCCTGGATCCGGTAGCCATTGATCAGGCCTGCATGGATCTGGTCATCCACTCCGATGACCCGGGCCGGAAACATTTCATGGAGCGGGTAAACAGCCGCAACGGCATCCATACCATTGAGGCTGCCGCCGAACTGGGATACGGCACCCGGGAGTATGAGCTGATCGAATTCTAAAACAAAATAACCCTGGAAATCCGGTGTGCGTTCTGTCCTTTTGACAGCTGCATGCACCTGCATTTCCAGGGTTTTTATTTTTTATCTTCGGCATATCCGAAGAACCCTACTCTAATTTCGAGTTCATTGCCCGTCAGGGCCGGAGCAGATAGCTCATCATCCGGTACCCTTCTCCTCTGTCGTTTCCGCTTTCCGCCGCTTCCCGCTCGTTATAATGCCAGGAATGGGACTGTCGGCCGGTGCTGTCATAGAGAAGGTAGGGCACAGGGTCTGCCGTGTGGGTGCGCACCCGAATGGGGGTAGGATGATCCGGCAGTACCAGAAGCCGATAGTCCTCCCCGGAAGCGTCCATGGCTTCCCGCACAATGCGGATCACCCGCTGATCCAGATTTTCAATAGCCTGTATCTTTCTCTCTATACTGCCCTGGTGGCCCATCTCATCGGGCGCCTCCACATGAATATAGGCGAAGTCGTAGTTATCCTCCAGAACCGCTTTCACCGCTGCCCGGGCTTTTCCCTCATAGTTGGTGTGCAGGCCGCCGTTGGCTCCCTCCACCCTGATATTGGTCATACCGGCTCCTGCCGCGATTCCCTTTAACAGATCCACTGCGGAGATCATCACGCCCCGCTTATGATAGTTTTCCTCAAAGGAAGTGAGAGCCGGCCGGGTGCCCGCTCCCCAGAACCAGCAGCTGTTGGCCGGGTTCAGACCTCTGGCCTTCCGCTCCCGGTTAATGGGATGATCCTTTAAAATCTCGTAGCTCTTCTTCTGCATTTCCAGGAGGCGGGCATCCCGAGGCAGCCAGGGCCCGATCACCTCCGTCAGATGGTCATGAGGCGCCGCCAGCGGGATCACCTGTCCCCTCTTTACAATCAGACAGTGCCGGTAGCTGGTGCCGGTATACAGACGGTACGCATCATCCTCCAGCGCAGGCCGCAGCGCATCCAGCAGTACGTTCGCATCCTCTGTACGGATCTCCCCGGAGCTGTGATCCAGTATCCTTTTTTCCTCATAGGGTTCCTCTTCTGTCAGCGTCACCAGGTTGCAGCGGAAAGCCACATCCTCCGCTTCCATGGGGACGCCGATGCTGAGCGCCTCCAGGGGGGATCTGCCGGTGTAGTATACTTTCGGGTTATAGCCCAGCACGGACAGATTGGCAGTATCGCTCCCGGGGCTCATCCCCTCCGGAATGGTATGCAGCAGGCCGATCTCTGATAAGGCCGCCAGCCTGTCCATCTCCGGGGTGGAGGCATATTCCAGAGGCGTCTTTCCCCCCAGGCTCTCCAGGGGCTCATCCGCCATGCCGTCCCCCAACACTACTATGTATTTCATCTCACCCATTCCTTTCCCGCGTCACTCGCCGCCCAGTATCTTCAGATGCTGCACGCCTTCCTTGCTCTCAATCATCTCCATCATCTCCGACATATTCCCCGTATCGGGAAGCACATCCACGCTGATGGTGGTGGAGGCCATGCCGTTGATGGGAATACTCTGATGAATGGTCAGAATATTGGCCCGATGCTCTGCCACCACTTTCAGCACATCCGACAACAGTCCGGGCTGATCATTCATCTGAATGACAAACGTAATGGTTTTTCCTCTGGCATTCTCATGGAAGGGGAAAATATCGTCTTTGTATTTATAGAAGGAACTTCTGCTGATCCCCACCTGATCCGCGGCCTCCTGCACAGTGGCCGCCTTTCGGGTATCCAGAAGCTTTTTTGCCTCCACCACCTTCAGCAGCACCTCGGGCACAGCCTTCTGCTTTACAACAAAATACTGCGATTTATCTGCCATGTCTCTTCCTTTCTGTAATTCTCTTTGTCTGTATGAGAAGTACAAATGTAATCACTCAGAAGATAGTACCACATTTTTTCCGGTTTCGCAATGGCTGATCCCTGTCAGAATTTTCTTCCTCCGCCCCCAAAAGAATTCCCCCCTGATCCGGTGTGCACCGTAGAGGAGGGTCCTCCTCCCATACGGCCTCCATGGGAACCGGGAGGCGGCCCTTTGGGAATATGCCGGTGGGTGATAAAACGGTTTGTAAGGCGGTCACGGCTGACCGTAAGCTTCAGTTCCGGGCTTTTTGAGGGCTGGCTCATATGGTTCTCCTTTCCCCTGTAAGCTGCCAGCACTGCCGCAAACACAGCCCCACCGCTGCCGATTCCCGCCAGGACAGCCATAGCCGCCTCCAGAGCCGTAATTCTTTTGGGCCTGCGGTAGCGGGTTATTTCCCCGGTATCTTCATCCACCAAGTAGGTGCCGTCCGGAATCCCCTGCTTCAGAAACTTTTCTGTCTCCTCCAGCATCACCCGAAAAGCTTCCCCGTACTCTCCCTCCCCAACAGCCTCATAACCTTCATCCAGCAGCCGGTCCACCCTGGAATCAGTCAGGTAATAGCGCATCTGGCCGGAAGTAGCCACATACAGTTCCCGGTTGTCCATATCAATGAGGTAAATGACCCCGTCCAGTGTGGACTGATGCTCCATGTAGTAATCTTCCGCAAACTCCCTGGCTTCCTTCCCGCCGGCGTCAGCCGCGGTCACCAGCATAAACTGGTATCCGGTCTCCTTCCACAGTTTCCCGGCCCTCTCTTCCAGTTCCTCCTCCGTGCTCTCATCCAGCAGATCCGCCTCATCATCCACCCACGCCAGACTCTCTTCACCGGCTCCGGCCGGCTTTGACAGCAGGCAGATAAACAGGCAGGCCATCAGAAGGACTGTCAAAACTTTTCCTTTTGTTCTTTTCATCCTATCTCTCCGCTTCCGCCTCCTGCTTCACGCCGGTTTCAGATCAGCCAGCCAAGCAGCAGGCACAGAAGAAATACTGCCGTTCCCAGAAGTCCGCAGAAAATGCCCAGCTTTTTTCTGTCTGCCGGCAGTTCGCCTTTTACCTTTCCCGTCTGCCCGTTCATGGCATAATAGTAGGTGCGTCCGTTTTTCCCGGCGTAGGTCAGCACCCATACCGGCAGCAGCAGATACTGCCAGTTCTCTTCTTCTGTCTCCATGTAATCCTGGTTCACTCTCACGGTGCTGTATCCCTGCACGGAGTCCCGCAGCAGACGCCGGGCCCACTCGCCGGCCTCCCGGCGCAGTTCCGGCTCCAGCGCCTCTCTTTCTATATCCCTTTTTTTCGCGTAAAATCCGGACAGGCAGCTCATGGAAAACTTCTGCATCTCCTCTGTGCGAAAAGGCAGCACGCCCTCCACCAGCGCCTTATCACTGGCTTCCAGGGCGTTTTTTGTCATTCCCTCCAGGGCAATCTCTCCCTGCCGCTCTACCCGGTACACGGAAGTTTCCGTAAACTCTTCATCTCCCGCCATCCACACCCGGACTCTTGTGGCTTCGCCGCTGACTCCGCCCCGCATCCGGCAGTCATACATCCAGTAGGGATAATACACGCCGCTCATTTTTTCAATCTGGCTTTCGCAGAAAAAATCTTTCGGAACAAACCGTTTCTTTTTTACAAAAGCCAGAAACTGCGCTGTCGCCGCATCCCGGTCAATCCGGAAAGGAATCATCCAATCCGGCATGTATTTCCCGCTCAGCCGTCCCTCCAGCACTACCGGATTATGGCAGTAATAGCAGAAGGAAGCCGCCGTGGCGGCGTCTGTTGCCACACTGGCCCCGCAGCTGGGACAGTGATAGACCAGAGCCTCCCCTTCCGCTTCGTTTTCTTCCGATGTCTCCCCTTTTGCCGGGCTTATCTCATCCAGCTCCTGCTGGGAAAAGCGGGACTGGCAGTAAGGGCAGTGATAGTTCTGTTCTGCCGGGTCAAATACCAGCTCGCCCCCGCAGTTGGGGCATTTATAGGTAAGGGCACCCATGGCGCTATGGTCTGGGTTTTCCGCATTCACTGCAGAATTTCCCCGAATTTGCCGTGCCGCAGCTGCAGATCCATTCTCCGGCGGGTCTGGGCTTTCCGCACTCGCTGCAGAACTTTCCTGTATTTACCGTACCGCAGGCGCAGGTCCAGGAAGCACCGCCTGCCCCGGCCGTTCCCTGAAAAGCTGTGCCGGTCTGATGGTTCATCTGCATCTGCTGCAGGTTGGCGGCGCTGGCCGCGCTCATGGCCGCGCCGGCTGCCTGCATGCCAAATCCCATGCCCATATAGCCTGCGGCGCTGCCGGCCGCGTTGGAACCCGCTGCCTCCAGCCCTCTGGCCACCGCGCTCTGCATATAGCCCTCCCGGATGGAAGGATCGCCCATCATAGCGCCCTGATTGCGCATCTGAATCAGTTTCTGGGACTCTTCGTCATAGGAAATGCTGGCAAGCGCTACCGACACAATCTCCATTCCCCGCCGGTTCTTCCAGTCTTCATCCAGCGTATCCGCCATATAGCCGGCCAGTTCCCTGCTCTTTGAAGAAATATAGGAAATGCGGATCCCGTCCGCGGACATCCGGTTGATGGACGTCTGGAGAGCCTCCAGGAATTCCGCCAGAAACTGCTCATTGATATCCTCAATCTCTACCTTTGCCGCGTCTCTTGGCGCTACCTCGCCGTAAAAAAGCAGGGGATTGGTGATCTTTACGGAGTAGGTGCCGTGAGCCCGCAGAAACAGTTCCGCGTTGTAAAAATTGTCAAAATAATTCACCGGATTGCGGGTGCCGAATTTAATGCCCCGGATCTCCTGCAGATTTATATAGAATACTTTCTGGGACATGGGGGTAATGCCACCGAACCGGAACCGGTTGAAGGCTTCCCGCAGGCTCTCGTCCAGCTGTCCGTTAAACATGGAGGGCATGGAGGAATTGTCCACCATATAGTAGCCCGGCTCCGCGGTGTAGTCCACCACCTTGCCTCCGTCCACCAGAATCATAAACTGGTTGTCGTATACATGGATCACCGAACCGTTGGAGATCACATCCCGGCTGCCTCTTCCGCCGCCGCTCTTCTTTACCGTTCCCTGAACCAGCAGCGTCTGATCGTCCATTCCCTCCGGCTCCACCACTTCCGTCCACTGATCTTTTACCGCTCCCGTTACCGTCTGGAGCGCTGCCCGTATAATTCCCATTTTATTTCTCCTCGTCTTTCAAAAAAGCCGCCGGCATTTCTGCCGGCGGACGCCTACTTGTTTTCCTGATCGGAGCCCAGGGTAATCCATTTCAGATACGCGTTGATAAACAGATCGATATTTCCGTCCATCACGCTGTCCACATTTCCTGTCTCCGCATTGGTTCTGTGATCCTTCACCATGGTATAGGGCTGGAACACATAGGAGCGGATCTGGTTTCCCCAGCCGATCTCCTTCACCTCGCCCCGGATATCGGATTCTTTCTCCTTATTCTCCTGCTGTTTGAGCATATACAGCTTGGCCTTCAGCATCTGCATGGCCTTGTCCTTATTCATGTGCTGAGAACGCTCATTCTGGCACTGCACCACAATTCCCGTGGGGAAGTGGGTGATACGGATTGCCGAGGATGTTTTGTTGATATGCTGGCCGCCGGCTCCGCTGGAACGGTAGGTATCAATCCGGATATCCTCGTCCCGGATCTCCACGTCCAGATCCTCCTCAATATCCGGCATCACATCGCAGCTCACAAAGGAGGTCTGCCGCTTGCCCGCCGCATTGAAAGGTGAAATCCGCACCAGACGGTGCACGCCCCGCTCCGACTTCAGATAGCCATAGGCATTCTCCCCGTTTACCTGGAAGGTAACGGATTTGATGCCCGCCTCATCGCCGTCCAGATAATCCAGCACTTCCAGCTGATATCCTTTTTTGTCTGCCCAGCGGCAGTACATCCGGTAGAGCATGGAAGCCCAGTCGCAGGACTCGGTTCCGCCGGCCCCCGCGTGGAGGGTCACGATGGCGTTGGCCTTGTCATACTCGCCGGAGAGCAGAGTCTTGATCCGCACCGCGTCAAACGTAGCGCGAAACGAATCCAGCGTCTCCTGAATCTCCGGAATTACCTCCGGGTCATTCTCCTCATATCCCATCTCCAGCAGAAGTTCAATCTCCTCGTACTGATCCTTCAGCTGCTGATAAACCGCCACATCATCTTTCAGGCTCTTTAATGTCTTCATGGATTCCTGGGACTTTTCCGGATTGTCCCAGAAGCCGGGAGCTTCCATCTCCCGCTCCAGTTCCTGAATTCGCTGTTCCTTGTTTACCAGGTCAAAGTGAATCCCTCACTTCCACTAATGGTTTTGTATAGCTGTTTAAAATCGCTTTAAACTCGTCGAGTTCAACCACAGTTTCACCCTCTTTCCTGATATTTTTATTCTGAAATCCTATTTAGCCAGCGCTTTGCGTCCGCAGCACTGCTTATACTTCTTTCCGCTGCCGCAGGGACAGGGATCGTTGGGGTAAATCTTAACGGCAGTACGCTTCTTGGGCTCTCTGGGGCCGGACTCGTCCTTGTTGGTACCGGTCACCTTGGCTACCTCCTCGCGCTCCACCTTCTGCTCCACCTTCACATGGTAGAGCATCTTCAGGGTATCCTCCTGAATGGCGGCGGTCATGGCGTTGAACATCTCATAGCCGCTCATCTTATATTCCACAATGGGATCCTTCTGGCCGTACGCCGCCAGGCCGATGCCCTGACGCAGCTGATCCATATCGTCAATGTGATCCATCCACTTCCGGTCGATTACCTTCAGCAGCACAACCCGCTCCAGTTCACGGATCTGCTCCGGATTGGGGAACTCCGCCTCCTTGGACTCGTAGGCCTTCACCGCCTGCTCCTTCAGGTACTGCTTCAGCTGGTTCTTCTTCATGGAAGCCACCGCCTCATGGGTCACATGCCCCAGCGGAATGATGGGGATCAGCACATCGTTCAGTTCCCGCAGATCCCACTCTTCATTACCCTGATCGTCGGAAATGCACATATCCACCACATTGTCCACCGTATCGGTGATCATCTTGAAGATGGAATCCCGCATGTTCTCGCCGTCCAGCACCTTCCGGCGCTCCGCATAGATAATCTCACGCTGCTCATTATTTACCTGGTCATACTCCAGCAGATTCTTACGAATGCCGAAGTTGTTGCTCTCAATCTTCTTCTGGGCCTTCTCAATAGCGGAGGAAAGCATCTTGTGCTCAATCTGCTCATTCTCCTCCACCCCCAGGGATTTGAACACGCCCATCATCTTCTCGGAACCGAACAGGCGCATCAGATCATCTTCCAGGGAGATGTAGAAACGGGATTCACCCGGGTCTCCCTGACGTCCGGAACGGCCGCGCAGCTGATTGTCAATACGTCTGGACTCATGGCGCTCCGTACCGATGATTTTCAGTCCGCCCACCGCTCTGGACTCCTCGTCCAGCTTGATATCCGTACCACGGCCGGCCATGTTGGTGGCGATGGTCACAGCGCCGTGGATACCGGCGTCCGCCACAATCTCCGCCTCCAGCTCATGGAACTTGGCGTTCAGCACTTTATGGGGAATTCCCTCTCTGCGCAGCATACCGGAAAGCAGTTCCGACACTTCGATGGTGATGGTACCCACCAGCACCGGCTGCCCCTTTGCATGGGCCTCTTTCACCGCCTCCACTACTGCTTTGTATTTTTCTTTTTTGGTCATGTACACCGCGTCGTTCAGGTCTTTTCTCTGTACAGGACGGTTGGTGGGAATCTCGATTACGTCCATGCCGTAAATATCCCTGAACTCCTGCTCCTCGGTGAGAGCCGTACCGGTCATACCGGCTTTCTTCTTATATTTATTAAAGAAGTTCTGGAAGGTGATGGTGGCCAGAGTCTTGCTCTCCCGTTTTACCTTCACATGCTCCTTGGCCTCAATAGCCTGATGGAGTCCGTCAGAATAACGGCGGCCCGGCATGATACGGCCGGTGAACTCATCCACGATCAGCACCTCATCGTCCTTCACCACATAGTCCCGGTCGCGGAACATCAGGTTGTGGGCCCGCAGAGCCAGAATGATGTTGTTCTGGATCTCAATATTTTCCGGGTCGGACAGGTTTTCAATCTGGAAGAATTTCTCCACCTTCTTGATGCCGTCCTGGGTCAGGGTTACAATCTTGTCCTTCTCATTTACGATAAAGTCTCCGGTCTCGGTGATCTCCTCGCCCATGATGGCGGTCATCTTGGTCACCTCGCCGCTGGCTTCGCCTCTTTCCATCTGACGGGCCAGAATATCGCAGACTTCATACAGCTTGGTAGACTTGCCGCTCTGGCCGGAAATAATCAGAGGCGTTCTGGCCTCATCGATCAGCACGGAGTCCACCTCGTCGATGATGGCGTAAACCAGGTCTCTCTGCACCAGCTGCTCTTTGTAGATCACCATGTTGTCCCGCAGGTAATCAAAGCCCAGCTCGTTGTTGGTGATATAGGTGATATCGCAGGCGTACTGGGCTCTTCTCTCATCGTTGTCCATAGAGTTGAGCACGCAGCCCACGGTCAGTCCCAGGAATTCATGAACCTTTCCCATCCACTCCGCGTCACGGTGAGCCAGGTAATCGTTGACGGTCACAATGTGAACGCCCTCTCCCGTCAGCGCGTTCAGGTAGGCGGGCAGGGTGGACACCAGGGTTTTACCTTCACCTGTCTTCATCTCGGCGATACGGCCCTGATGCAGGATAATGCCGCCGATCAGCTGTACACGGTAGTGTTCCATATTCAGCACACGCTTAGCCGCCTCCCGGACTGTGGCGAATGCTTCCGGCAGAAGGGAATCCAGGGACTCGCCCTCCGCATATCTTTTCTTATATTCGGTTGTCTTGTCACGCAGCTGCTCATCGGTGAGCGCCTGCATGGTTGGCCTGAGGCTCTCAATCTTATCCACCAGGGGCATGATCCGCTTCAGCTCCCGCTGGCTGTGAGTGCCAAACATTTTCTGCACAAGATTCATTCTTACTTTCTCCTAATTCTGGTATTGGTACTTTATAAACATTTCCTATTGTAACACTAACATGCTTTAAAGACAATCAGTTTTTTCTTTTGCAATGGCAGTTCCCGCGGTTTTGTGGTACACTTATGTTTATAAAAGCAAGGAGGAAGCCTATGCAGTATATCAGTCATTACCCTTCTCCCCTCGGCCGCATTCTTCTGGCCGCCGACGGGATTGGTTTAACCGGCCTCTGGTTTGAAGGCCAGAAATATTTTGCCTGCTGCCTGGACCGGGAACATACGGAAAAAGAAATCCCCCTGTTTGAAATGACCAGGCGCTGGCTGGACCTGTACTTTTCAGGACGCGAGCCGGATTTTTCTGTTCCGCTCCATGCTGCGGGCACCGCTTTTCAAAAGGAAGTGTGGGAAATTCTCTGTTCCATCCCCTACGGCCAGACCATGACCTACGGCGGGATTGCCAGACAGCTTGCCGCAAAAAGAGGGGTGCCCCGCATGTCCGCCCAGGCCGTTGGCGGCGCGGTGGGACACAATCCTATCTCTATCCTTGTGCCCTGTCACCGTGTGGTGGGCGCAAACGGAAGCCTGACCGGATACGCGGGCGGCATCGACAGGAAAATAAAATTGCTGACTTTGGAGAAGGCAGATATGAATCGTTTTTTTATTCCAAAGAATGGAACAGCGCTATAGAACTTTCCTTACAGGATGCCGGATCACGGTTCTCCATTTTTCCGGAGGAACGCGCCTGGCGTCCGAGAGCGCCTCTCCCATTCCTCTTTTGTCTGGCAGGAAACATGCTCTGTCCGGAAAACGCCCTCTATCGCGCAGGGAACATTTTCACTGGTATGATGATAATGGAACCCGCATTTTTCCTGAACCCGTTTTGATTTTAAATTTCCATCAAAATAGCCGCACCATATTTTAGACAGTTTCAGGTCTTGAAATCCATGACGCAAAAGTTCCCGAACTGCTTCCGGAATCAGGCCCTGACCCCAATACGGAACGCCAAGCCAGTACCCGATCTCGCCTTCGTTTTTCGGAAGGCCAATATTACTGGTTTCACCAATCATGAATCCCGCGCTTCCAACCGGGCATCCGGTTTCTTTCAAAACAACGGCGTAGGTTTCCGGCGCAGACAGTACCTCTCTGATTATTTCCAGGCTGTTCTCCACACTTGTATGGACAGGCCATCCGGCTATGGGCTCTACATCAGGATGGCTTGCGTATCTGTATAACTCTTTTGCATCCTCCTCTTTCCATGGACGAAGGATTAATCTCTCTGTTTCTAAAATCTTCTTCTGATCCATTGCAAACTCCTGAGCATATATAAGGGTTCCCTGCAAGGCAGACGCGGAAGCATCCAGCTTAAGAGCCATAAAGTTTTCGTCCGCTCCATCAAACGGTGCTTTTATCCCGAAATTTCCGGCAGGCATATATCCAAACCGGGAATAATAGTTTTTACTTCCCAGCACGACAGAATAGGGATACCCTAATTCCTTTGCCGCTCTGTGCCCTTCCTTTACCAAAGCAGTCCCTATTCCCCTTTTCTGGTATTCCGGAAGAACAGAAAGAGGCGCCAGAGCCAGAACCTTCTGCTCTCCCACCTCTGCTTCTGTAAAAAGAATATGTCCCACCACGGAACCTTCCACTTCTGCAGCCAGAGATAATTCCGGAATATAGGCGTTGCTTTCCCGGAGCGCAGCTACCAGTTCCTGCTCATTCCCGTCAGAATATTCTGCGCTGGCAAATGCCTTTTTCACTACTTCATATATTCTTTTATAATCAGATGGTCGTGTCTGTCTTATAATCATATCGTTTTCCTCCTATTGCTCAGGCAGTTAGAGCAGTGCTTTCCCTGTTAGGCTTTTTGCGTTTTCGCAGCATCTGTGGGATTGGACCGGCTGAGCAGAAGGTCCTCCGGCTCAATATACTTCTTTATCTCTCCGCCTGACCACAGTCGGATATTTATCCAGGATCTTCTGGCGGCAGGGGCAGTCCTTATCGTGATCATTGATTATACCGCAGGCCTGAAGATGGGAATATATCGTGATAGCCCCTACATACTTGAAACCCCGCTTTTTCAAGTCCCTGCTGATCTTATCCGACAGCCCGTTGCTGACGGGTATCCTGCCCGTATCGTGACCCTGATACAGGATGGTTTTCCCCTGGGAGAAAGACCAGATATAATCACAGAAAGTACCAAATTCCTCCCGCACTTTCTGATAACACCGGGCATTATTGATAATGGCCTTTACCTTGCGCGGGGAACGGATCATTCCTTCCGTATTCAGGATTCGTTCCACATCTGCCTCATCATAAGCCGCAATCCTGTCATACTCAAAATTGTGAAAACAGTTTCGGAATATTTCCCGCTTTTTCAGCATCAATCCCCAGGACAGGCCGCACTGCATACATTCCAATGTCAGGTGTTCAAACATATGTCTGTCATCGTGCACCGGGATACCCCATTCTGTGTCATGATATGTTTTGTCGAGCGGATCTGTATTTGCCCATCCGCAATATCCCATAAAACCAATCCTCCCTCTTCAAATAAGTCAATTTCGTGTGCCGTTTCACTGTTATGATGCCGCAATTTGAACAGCATTCTCACGGATCTAGTTAATGGTTCCAGTATATTTTATTTCGCACCAAAAGGCAAATATAATTCACCTAACGGTGAAGCTTTTCGGGTGCCTGGAATGGAAATCCTGCCAACCAGGTCGCTGTTCTGGGCGTACACATCCGCGTACTTTTCAATGGCCGTGAGTTCCTCCGCCGCGCTTTTTCCGGAAATGAAAAAAGCCGACTGAATTGCTCCAATCGGCGTGTTCTGCATATACTCTTGCGATTTATATGCAGATAAGAATGAGGAATATGCCGTTTTGGGCGGCAGCTTTAAGCCATAGCTGGTTTCCTGGCCTCAATATAGAGGTCGATGTCATCCACGATATAATTGGCCCCGGTGGTATGCAGGGCTTCGAAGCAGGAATACACATAGTCCCACACACGATAACGGGTAAAAAGTTCCGCCACCTGCTTGCCAGTCAAGTGCTTAGCATTTTTATAGGTTTCTACACAATAAATGAGAAAATCTCCTTGCCTGCTCATATTTATACCTCCTCCGGTATCTCAAAGTTTCCTGTCTTTTTTTCCTCATCATACATATTAAATAAGGTAAGCGGGCTGAAATGCCACAACTTGGTGTCCTCCTGCTCCAATAAAGAATACACTTTGGATTCATAGAATTCTCTGGATGCAGCTATTTCATTCACAGAATAGTTCTCACAAATCAACTGGACAACCTGGGGAACCAACAAAGTCAAAATCGCTTCAAATTTTTTATCTGCCATCAAAAGTCCTCCTCCGGCACGGTGCCAACAAAACGCAGATAGGACAGAGCCTTTTCCGTTGTCAGCACCAACTGGTTATATAGCTTCTTAATTTTAAGCTGCTCCAGGGTCTGTTCCTTAGTCAACACGCCAGCGGTATAGAGGGTAAACGTACGGTACACATCATCATTGGCAACTGGCCCAAAGATAAAATCATAATTGTCCCTCCAATGCTTTCTCGGCAATCGCACGTTCCTCCTGCAAAGATCGGATCATGGTTTCGATATGTCTGCGTTTTTCTACTTGCTCTCGAACTGCCTCCACATCCTTTTTGGGGATGTACCTTGAAATCACCTTTTTCCCCTCACGGTACTTCAAATAAAAATATGTGGATTGCCTGACTTTCTTTTCAGAAATGGTGCCTTTGGGGAGCATCCCAAGTTCCTCTTGGTATTTTGCCAGCATACGGTCAATGCGTTCTTTCTCCTGCAAGATGGTACTCAAAATCAGATTCAACCTCATCACCCATCTCTATTATACACAACAAAATCAGCAGAATCAATGTTGAGTTGTGCATCCCGGCGGGAGCCAATTCTTTTTTAGTATGTAAAAACGGTGCTTTTATCCCGAATCTGGTTCTGCTAAGAAGCGCTGTCCTGATAGTCAATTTCCGGGTGCGTAATAGAGTGGAGCATCAGGTTCATGGCCGAAAGCCGCAGCATGGTACGGTCTGTGTCAAAGCCGGTAAACATCGGCCCGGAAAAAATGTTCCCACTGCTCGTTTTTCACAGCATGTTCATAATGACTGCGGATATACTCTGCCACACATTCACGAATATAAAAGCGTCGTTCATCCAATTCTTTGGTTTTATGCAAAATTTCCATATGATGTGTAAAACTGATTTCCAGGAAAGCCTCCAACGTAAAAGCGGCAGCCGCTGGCAATCGTTTTTCTGAAATTGCCAGAGCGACATCATCTGTCTGCTCTAAATCGGTAGCCGCGGCTATCGATTTGTTTTCCAGAAAAAATTCATCATTCGTTTTCAAATATGGCCGCCATGCTTCATAAGCTTGTCATGGTAAACACAATTCTGTCCTTGCTGTATACCGTCACCTTCTCCACCAGGAGAGCCGCAACGATGAGCACAAATATGCTGCAGGATCAGTCCGGCAGCGGATGCGAAATTTAGCAGTACATAAATGAATTTGTCGTTTCATGAGGGTGTCGCAAAATCCAATTAGATGATTGAGCAACGCCCTCATTCTCTTTATACTTTTGGAACTCTGAATTTGTATTTCCCTTTTCCGAATCCACTGACGGCTTCAATCAAATCCGCTTTTTTCAGCTTTGTGATAAGATTACCGGCGGCAGTAACGGAATCACTTGTAATAGCGGCTATGTCGGAACGTCCAAAGATACCATCAACGCCCATGCTTGCGAATACTGTTTTGGCTTTTTTAATCGTAGCTTGGCTTGCGTTCAGTCCGTCAATCGCAACCTCAATCGCAAGATAATCAGGAGTAATCGCAACATTTTCATCTTCAATCATAACTTTAGCTGTGTTTATTGCAGTTCCATAATTCAAGTTATACAGCGTAACTTGAAATGAGCTTGCATCGGAATAAAATTTAGGCTCCAATTCATCCCGGTAATTGTGGGCTGCATGGTAGGCTTCCGTAATTTTCCGAAATCCGCTTCCCTGTCGCTCCATATATCCCAACCGACCAAAAATATCAGCAAGGACTGGATTGCGGCGGGTAGAGGAAATATTGAAAATATCTCTTTCCTGTATCCGTGTACCATCTGCCATGCCACCGGGGGAAGTAATTGTAAGACGGTCATCGTAAATGTCGATATGGACTTCGCTGCCCAAGATCAGATAATCACGATGGATCAGCGCATTAACAAGAGCTTCAAAAACGCTCCGTTCGCAGTAATCTGGCATTTCAATGCGGGAGTTGGCTGTTTTCTTCCAACGTGTTTTCATATTCCGCTTTACAAAACTAACCCCTTCATTAAGCAGGATAATCAGGCTGCCGGAATACTCTGCGCCGTCGAGCGCATCCACCATACCGCCGCTTTTATCAGGGCCGTTCCAGCGTGTGCAGAACAAGCGGGATTGCTTGATCGGCGCATCATCTGCAAGCTTTCGTTATCAACCGTCAGTCTGCACTCTCTTAAAAATTCTTTTTCCAGCAAGGTCATCGGCTGCTGCTTTTCCGCCTTGTACGTCAGGGCGGCAAGCAGCTTTTTTCATATCTTTTTGAACATCGTGCCACGCACCTTGCGGATATTCCGGTCGCTGATGATGTTTGACAGCAAGCGGGATGTCGCAAATCTGCTCCATGAGGAAGCGGAAACACGCTCCGTCCGGGAACGCCTGCGGCAGAAACAACAGACAAAGACACAACGGCAAAGAAAGCCCAAGGCACTATGAACAGAAACGGTAAATTTATTTCTACTCTATGAAACACACACATTAAAATGGAAAAATGTTCAGGCAAAGTAGCAGAGCTGTAGCCTCTGCCACCTTGTCTGGCTTTCTGTCAAATAAGCAATTCATCGTTTCTGCAAAATATTGTCCCCCGCATAGCAGGTGAGGTTAGCCTCAAATAAATACACGTAGAGCATTTTTTAACAGGCTAAAGCCGAATACAAAGAAGGCCAATCCGCACAAGGCAGATTGACCTTCGGGCAAGATATGCTTTTCATCCTTTCTTTCTCCATGCCCGGGCAGATCAATACTTAAGGTCCGGAAACCATATCGGCATACGATTTCCGCAAAAGCAGCCGCTTCTTCTATATTACCTGCTGTATGCACCCTGACTGGATTGCTGCAATATGATCCCTTATTTTGTTTTCTGACCAATCCCACCACCTTAACCGTAGCAATTTTTCTATGGTCGCTTCATCAAAACGCTTTCGGATTGGTCTTGCCGGGACGCCTCCCACAATCGTATAAGGCGGCACATCTTTTGTCACAACAGCCCGGCTGCCTATGATTGCGCCATCTCCAATCGTAACTCCTGAAAGAATGACTGCTTCGTAACCAATCCACACATCATTGCCAATAACAATATTGCCTTTATTATCCCATGCGTCTGTTACCTTTTTCTTTTCAAGTCCCCATTCTTCAAAAAATAGAGGAAAAGTGTAAGTGGATAAGGAACTCAGTGTGTGATTTGCGCTGTTAAACAGAAATTTTGCTCCGCAGGCAATGGAGCAGAACTTCCCGATCATGAGTTTATCCTGATTGATCGGATAGTGATATAATACATTATTTTTCTGAAATTCTTTTGGGTCATTTACAAAGTCATGATAGATCGTATAGTCGCCGACCTGGATATTCGGGTTTGTAATAACATTTTTCAGATAGATCGTCTGTGTGTCTCCCGTCCGGGGATATACCTTGTTCGCCGTGGCCATCTTAAATATCCTCCTTAAAACTCTTGCTATAAAAAATTGTACTTACTGACAGATATATCCTCAATCCACGGAATAGTACAGACCCAATTAGTAGAAAAGAAGAGCCCCCTCAACAGAAGCTCTCCCTTTGCTATTTCTGGTATATAATTTTTCTGATAGCATAGATCGAAAGGTAGTAACGGTCAGCAAGTTCTTCGACAGAAGTTCCCTGACGGTATTCTGACACAATTATCTGATTGCGCCGCTTAAGTTCCTCCCGATAGCCAGACAATTCGCCCCATGCTTTATGCTGTTCGTCTTTCGCAGGAACATAAATATACCCTGCCTGAACATATTTTTGCAGTTCTTCGACTAACGCATCAGGGAGAATTGCATTTGCATTTATATATTTCATATGCGGGCTTCCTCCTTGATTGATAAATTCAAGCAGGCAAAGCCAGCATGATTCGATAAGCGACTATAAAGTTACTCCACGCAAATGTCGCTCATTATACTGGCTTTGCGTGGAGACAAGCATCATTGCGCCGCTTTTTGTTCTGGCACATAATTTTCACCGCCCTCTTTTTCTTTTATTTGTGAGTTCTATCTGTTATTCTGTTGTCAGTGGATGAGCTATCCGTAATCCTGCCTGCACAACTTGTGATACGTCATTTTTCTCTCTCTTTCCTGTGCAAACACACGACGCACTCTACCGATTTTGTCTGGGCGAACATATCTACCGGCACCGCCGTCCGGGCCGCATACCCGTGCTTTGTCAGGTATCCCAGATCTCTGGCCAAGGTTTCAGGGTTGCAGGAGACATACACAATCTTTGCCGGCCCCAGCATCACCACCGAAGAGAGAAAAGCCTCGTCGCTGCCGCTGCGGGGCGGATCCATAAACACCACATCCGCCCGCTCCCCCTGGGCTGCCATCTGAGTCATAAATTCTCCCGCGTCCCCCCGGAAAATGCGGGCATTTTTAATCTCGTTGCGTCTGGCATTGAAAACGGCGTCCCGCACCGCGTCCGGATTCAGTTCCACCCCGATTACCTCCCCCGCGCTGCGGGAAGCAATCAGGCCGATGGTTCCGATGCCGCAGTAGGCGTCGATCACCCGCTCCCTGCCGGTCAGGCCTGCCAGTTCTATGGCTTTTCCATAGAGCCGTTCCGTCTGCACCGGGTTTACCTGATAAAAAGACTTGGAGGAGATGCGGAAGGTCAGGCCGCAGAGAGTATCCTCAATATAGCCTTTTCCATAGAGAACGATTTCCCGCTCCCCCAGGATCATACTGGTTTTCTGGTCATTCACATTCAAAATAATAGTGGTGATCTCCGGATGAAGCTCCCGCAGAGCCTTCACAAAATGGTTCTTGGAGGGCAGGATGGGAGAACCCAGCACCAGCACCACCATCACCTGGCCGCTGTGATAGCCGGTCCGCACCAGCGCATGGCGGAAAAGCCCGTATCCCGTATCTTCATTATAGGTCTTAATGCGGAAAGACTTTAACAATCCCCGGATATCCCGAATAATGGCATCCGCTTTGGGGTCTTCAATGAAGCACTCTTCCACCGGCACGATGAAATGGGTCTTCTCCTGATAGGTACCGGAAATGATGGTTCCGTCTTTCCTGTGTCCGAAGACAGCGTGAACCTTATTCCGATAGTGGAAGGGATCCTCCATCCCCAGTATCTTTTCCGTTCTGCAGTAAGGCTTCAGCAGTTTCTCCACCTGCCGCTGCTTCTGCTGCAGCTGGACAGGGTATGGCAGTTCCAGCAAATGGCAGCCTCCGCATTTTTTATAAACCGGACAGAGGGCAGCCTGTCCGGAGGAAACGCGCTTTGCGCCGGAGCGAACCTGCCCGGTTTTCCTTTTTCCTTCTGTCTGCGTCTTTCTATTCTTGTTTTCCCGCTCCCTTGGCGCTTTCTCTTTTCTTTCCATCTTCAGACTCCCTCTCCGTCAAACTCCGGAATAAAACTTTCTTTTGACGTCTCTCCCTCCTGGATAAATCCCTGCTCCAGCCCCAGGAAGAGCGCATAGTCCACCAGCCTGCTATATTCCCGCTTTGTCACTTTCCGGGAAAGCAGCGGATCCCCGGCCACAGCAGGCATGGGGGTGTACTGATTCATCAGGCTGATATAGATCCGGTTTCCATAGGTCCCGTACAGATACTCCACCACCTTTTTGGAATCCGCCACACGGCCGGGCAGAAGAAGATGGCGTACTATCACCCCGCCTGTCATCATGCCTCTCTCATCAAACCGGGGGCTTCCCGCCTGTCTCACCATCTCCTCCAGAGCTGCTTTGGCAATTTCCGGATAGTCCGGCGCCCGGGAGCAGGAGGCGGCCAGCTCAGGACTCATATATTTAAAGTCCGGCAGATAGATATCCACCAGGCCTTCCAGCAGACGCAGCGTCTCCGGTTTCTCATACCCGCTGCTGTTGTAGACCACCGGCAGGCAAAGCCCCTGTTCTCTGGCCAGCGCCAGAGCTGCCCCCACCTGGGGCACATAGTGGCCGGCGGTCACCAGATTGATATTATTGGCCTTCTGCTCCTGGAGATTCAGCATAATCTCTGCCAGGCGCTCCGGCGAAACTTCTTTTCCTCTTTCGCCTCTGGATATGGAGCGGTTCTGGCAGAAAACGCAGCCCAGGGAGCAGCCTGAAAAAAACAGAGCCCCGGAGCCCTCCCTGCCGGATATGCAGGGTTCCTCCCACATATGCAGGGCGGCTCTGGCAGCCCTGATTTTAGCATCCGCGCCGCAGAAGCCCCTCTGTCCCTCCAGCCGGTTGACCCCGCAGTTTCGGGGACAGAGGCGGCAGTTTTCCATTGTTTTTCTGATCGTTTCTGTGTTCATGCTGTTTTTTCTTTTTCACCGGCTTTCCCGAAAACGCCTGCCGGCAGCTGTACCAGAATGATAGCGGCAAACATGACGCCGCAGCCCAGCAGTTCCTTACCGGTGAGGCTCTGGCCTAAAAGCACCCATCCCGCCAGCACGGAAATCACGGATTCCAGGCTGAGGATCAGGGACGCCACGGTGGGATCCGTCTTTTTCTGTCCCAGAATCTGCAGGGTGTAGCCCGCTCCGCAGGACATTACCCCCGCATAGACGATGGGCATCCAGGCTGACAGAACGGAGGACAGGCTGGGATCCTCAAAAACAAGCATCAAAATTCCGGATATCACCCCGGATACCAGAAACTGAATGCAGGACATCTTCACCCCGTCGGTCCTGGGGGAAAAATAATCGATCACCAGAATATGAAAAGCAAAAAACAGGGCGCACACCATCACATAGGCGTCTCCTATGCTGATGGAAAAGGATTCCGTCATGCACAGCAGATAAAGGCCCGCCACCGCCATGGCCACGCTGATCCAGACCCGCAGCCCGGCCCGCTTTTTCATGAAAATACCCAGCAGGGGAACCAGAATGATATACATGGCGGTGATAAATCCCGCTTTTCCTACCGTGGTATAGCTGATGCCGATCTGCTGCAGATTGCTGGCAATGCACAGGCAGATGCCGCAGCTTACCCCTCCCAGGAGCAGATTCCTGCGCTCCGCCTTTTTGTCAGCCTCTTTTTTTTCGGTTTTCTTTTCCCGGCTATTCAGAAGAAATATGCAGGGTATCAGCACGATCCCTCCCAGCAGGCTTCTGGCGGCATTAAAGGTAAAGGGCCCCACGTAATCCATTCCCACGCTCTGGGCCACAAAGGCCACGCCCCAGATCACTGCCGCCGCCAGCAGCATCAGGGAACTTCTGATTTCTGTCTTGCCCTCCATCACTGTACCTTCACTTCTCCTGCCAGAACCCGCTTGTAGTCCTCGTAATTCTTTTTCAGCAGTTCCGGCGTATTTAATTCATAGGGACATTTCTTCATGCACTGACCGCACTCCAGACATCCCTCGATCTTTCTCATCTCAGCCTGCATCTCAGGGGTCAGCCAGGCTGCGGAAGGCGCCCGGCGCAGCATCAGGGACATTCTGGCGCACTGGTTGATCTGGATGCCGGCAGGACAGGGCATGCAGTAGCCGCAGCCCCGGCAGAACTCTCCGGTCAGCTCCTGCTGCTCTTTTTCAATAAACGCGCGGATTTCTTCTGTCATGCCGGGCGTCTCTTCCATGCAGCCCAGCCACTCTTCCAGCTCTTTTTCTTTCTGGATGCCCCAGATGGGAAGCACCTGGTCGTACTGGCTTATAAAGGCCATGGCCGCCTCTGACCGGTTGATCAGGCCTCCTGCCAGGGCTTTCATGGCAATAAAGCCCATATCCGCTTTTTTACAGTTCTCCACCAGCTGTTTTTCTCTCTCGGAGGACAGATAGCTGAACGGATACTGAAGGGTTTCATACAGGCCGGATTCCACAATCTCCTCCGCTATGTAAAGTTTGTGGGCTGTGATGCCGATATGGCGGATTTTGCCCTGTCTCTTTGCCTCCAGCATACACTCGTACATACCGGTGCCGTCCCCCGGCCGGTAGCACTGATCCGCGCAGTGGAACTGGTACAGATCCACATAGTCGGTGCGAAGGTTTCTCAGGGAGGTTTCCAGATGGTTCCAGAATTCTTCCGGCGTCTTGGCTCCCGTCTTGGTAGCGATAAACACCTTATCCCGCATTCCGTCAAAGGCCGCTCCTACTTTCTCTTCACTGTCGCTGTAGGCTCTGGCCGTATCAAAAAAGCGCATCCCGCCCTCATAGGCGCGGCGCAGCAGTTTAACCGCCATTTCTTTGCTTACCCGCTGAATCGGCAGAGCGCCGAAAGCATTCTGGGGCACTGTGATACCGGTTTTTCCCAGTGTAATCTGCTTCATAAATCTTCCTCCTTATACACGCAGAAAAGCCCTGCCATATTTATCAGAGCCTGTTTCTTTCGTATTCGATTTTTAAAAATCATATCACTTTAAAATCACCGTTGTCAATCTGTCCCGGCAACTTTATAAAAACGCAGCAGAGGGAAAATTGTTGACAAAAATTTCTCTGTTTGCTAAGATGGTAAAGATCTTTCCGATGAGGGAGTAGCAAGCGCGCCCGGCGCGTAGCAAGTCAACATACTGGCCTTCTGGTCTGGCTTGTTTTAAATTGCGAGACTCATGTATCACTGCGTGCTGTACATGGAGTCTCTTTCTTTATGTGAATCCGGATATGGTACTCAGGTACCGTATCCATTTTTTTATGGAGGAAAACGTATGGAATGGAATTACCTGTTTCTCTTTAACAGCGCTCTTCTGGGCGTTGGGCTGGCCATGGACGCCTTCTCCGTCTCTATGGCCAACGGACTGAACGAGCCCCGTATGCGGTCCGGACGGATGTGCGCCATTGCCGGAGTATTTGCCGGTTTTCAGGCGCTGATGCCCATGCTGGGATGGGTCTGTATCCACACCATCGTCCGTTACTTTGACGCTTTCCGTCAGCTGACGCCCTGGATCGCCCTGGTGCTGCTGCTGTTTATCGGCGGAAAAATGCTGCTGGAAGGAATCCGAAGCGAAGACGGAAACTCGGAAAAGGCAGGCGTCAGTTTCGCCGCCCTCATCGTCCAGGGCATCGCCACATCCATCGACGCCCTGTCCGTAGGATTTACCATCGCGGAGTACGACTGGCTGATGGCGCTGGTCTGTTCCCTGATCATCGCCGCCGTCACCTTTATCATCTGCATGGTGGGTCTGCTGATCGGAAAAAAGTTCGGGACAAAACTCTCCCGGAAGGCCTCCATCCTGGGAGGCTCCATCCTGGTGGTCATCGGACTGGAGATTTTTATCACCGGGGTTTTCTGATTCAAGCTTTAAACACCATTTCGTTTCCCGGCAAAAAAAAGGGAGGTTACAAAAAGATTTCATTGCTTCCGGTGTTCACCTTGTCCTATCGACATCTGTCCGCAGCAAGCGGAATAATCCGCCTGCTGCGGAACATTTGTCTCGGACATGTGTACACCTGGATGTACTGGAAGCATATGTACTCTTTTTTGTAACTTTCCCTCACATTTATGGTAGAACGAGGGTGCTGCTTCATCATGAATTTCATGATTTTGCAGCACCCTCTGTTGTTCTGCTTCGTCTCTATCAGATCTCTTTTTCGCTTCCGCTGTCTGCCGCGGCTTAGAACTCCGGCTCAATCAGTCCGTAAGTATTTCCTTTCCGCTTGTAGACCACGTTCACCTCATCCGTCTCCGCATTGCGGAATACGAAAAAGCTGTGTCCCAGCAATTCCATCTGTACGCATGCATCCTCCGGATACATGGGTTTCATGCCAAAGTGCTTGGTACGGATGATCTTTACTTCCTCCAGCGGTTCAGCGGCATCGTCAATCTCCAGGAATTCCTTCTTGAAATTGCCGCCCTCCTGATGCTTCTCAATAATCTTGGTTCTGTATTTGCGAAGCTGCCGTTCAATCACCTCTTCCACCAGATCAATGGATACATACATATCGTTGCTGACCTGCTCTGAACGGATAATGTTTCCCTTTACCGGGATGGTCACCTCGATCTTCTGACGCTCCTTCTCCACACTCATCGTCACAATAATCTCAGTTTCCGGGGTAAAATAGCGTTCCAGCTTTCCCAGCTTCTCGGTGACGGCATTTCTCAGGCCTTCTGTCACTTCTAAATTTTTCCCGCTGATTGTGAATCTCATGTCATCAACCCCTTTGCTATTTTCTCAAACAGCTGCAGCGCAAAACGCTTCCAGCTATTATATGTTGATTATACCACACTTTCCCCGTTATTCAATGAATTTTCTGTAAATTTTTCACAAAAATCCAGGACTTCCCTGTATTTCATACTGCCGCCAAATAAGTCCAGGGCGCTGCCAATGGTAATATCCACCCGGTTTTCTCCCAGCCGGCCCACCTGCCCCAGATCCTGCAGACTTCCGATGCCTCCCGCATAGGTTACCGGGCATCCCTGCCACTCCCCCAGCATCCGTACCAGCTCCAGTTCCGGACCGGCAGTTTTTCCCTCCGCATCCACCCCGTGAACCAGAAACTCATCGCAGAAACCGGACAGTTCCTCCAGAACCCGAGGTGTGAGGATTACGTCGGTAAAATTCTGCCACCGGTCTGTCACGATGTAATAGGCGTTTTCTTTTTTCCGGCAGCTTAAGTCCAGCACCAGCCGTTCTTTCCCCACCGCCGCTTTCATCTTCTCCAGATTTTCCCAGCGCACCCGGCCGCCCTGAAACACATAGGAGGTGACAATCACATGGGACGCTCCGGCGTCCAGAAACTCCTGGGCATTGTCCGGTTTTATGCCGCCGCCTGCCTGAAAACGTCCCGGCGTTTCCCGCAGCGCCAGAAAAGCCTGGGCTCTGGTGGCCTCATAGCAGGGGGAGGTCTCCGGATTCAGCAGAATAATATGTCCTCCCTTAAGGCCGTCCCTCTCATAAAAGCGGGCGTACCAGCCCGCGTCCTTCTCTGATACATAGTTCTCTCTGGCCTGATCTCCCTGATCCCGCAGGGAGCCTCCCACGATCTGTTTCACTTTTCCGTTGTGTATGTCGATACAGGGCCGAAAGCGCATAACCGTCCCTCCTCCTTTCCAGTCTTTTTTATCTTACCACATCCTCAGGGTTTCTGTCAGCTTTTAACTTTTCATGCAAAAAACGCTCCTTTATCCCCGGGGGAGGAAAAGGAGCGTCTTATCGGGGCAGCGCCGGTCAGGGCGTCACAACCCCGTCCGCGTTGGTTTCCGGGGCAGCGGTTTCACTGGCCTTCGTCTCGCCTGTCACCTGATCTCCCAGATCCTGGGCGCCGTCCAGTACCTCATCGCCGGCGTTTTCCACTCCGTCAATGAGATCCTTGCCCGCTTCTCCTACGCCGTCTACCAGGTCTTTCCCTGCGTCTCCCACATCATCAATCACGCCGCCGACTGCGCCTTCATTTTCTTCCCGGTTGTCTGTAACGCCGTTCACATGAGAGTCGGCGGCATTGGTCCGATCCTCCGCCTTCTCTGTAGTTCCGGCATTCTCCCCGGCGGTTTCCTGCTGCATATTTTCATCTTCCCTGTTTCCGCATCCCGCCAGGCTCCCGGCGCTGATCAGAAGCAGCGCGCTTATCATCCAGATCTGAATTTTCTTCATTTCAGTTTCTCCTTTCACGGTTTTGATGTTAATATGCGCACTTCCCTCTGATTTATTCCTGTACAGACGAATTCTTTCCAAAAATAATTTTTGACTTGCATCCTTTGCCGGGCTCACTCTCTATACAAAAAGTCCCCTGGTGCGCCTGCGCAATCCGGCGTACAAGCAAAAGCCCCAGCCCATGCCTCAGATCAAGCCGCTCATCGGCGCTTTCCATATAGTGGGGCTTTTCCTTTAATCCCCGCAGCTTTTCGGGGGTAAGCCCTGCTCCGTCATCCGCGACAGTCAAAATAAGCGTTTCGCCGGTGTTTTTAAGGGAAAGCCGTATGCTGCAGCCCTGGGGATTATGTCGGATACTGTTCTGCACAAGGTTGCCGATCGCCCGCAAAATCAGGCGGGCGTCACCGTCCAGCAGGGCATTTTCCGCCTCCGGCTCAATATCTATTTCAATCGTATAGGCATCCGAAATCCCGGAATTGAGCAGTTCAGCCGCATAGGAACGAAGGAGTCTGGACAGGCGTATCGGTTCCCTGTGAAGCGGCTGCATTTCATATTCCAGTTGGGACACCAAATTCAGATCCTGCACCAGTTCTTTGATTTTGACGCCCTGTCTTTCCACAATCCTGGCCTGCTCTCTGACTGTTTCACTGGCGGTCTCATCTGCGGCGATTCGGCCGGCATACCCCATAATCATAGAAAGCGGGGTGCGGATGTCGTGAGAGACGCCGCTAATCCAGTTGGCTCTGGCTTCATTCTGCCTGCCCAACAGCAAAGAGGCTTTATTTACGCTGTCCGCAATTTCAGCTAGTTCTCCGTCAATATGAAGCGAAGCAGGCTTGCCGTCTGCCAGGGTTTCAATGGCCTCTGCAAGGGGCCCTGTATTTTGGATGATCCTGCGTTTTGAGACATAATAGGCCAGAAACAGGCACAGCGCATCCATCACCAGCATTCCCGCCCCATAGAAGGGAAGTTTCCGGATTGCCTCAATGGAATAATAATTGCCGGTAAGTTTCATATAGCTGTCCTTGGGATACCCCAAAACCAGCAGGCCTTCATCCATATTCCATACAAAAACCGGATAATCCTTCAGATAGCCTTTTGCAAACAGCGCCACATCCTGAATGTTATACTTTCGCGGTATTTCTTCCGGCACATCCAGGGTCCAATAGCACTCTCCCGCCGGCGACAGATACATGGCCCAGATCTTGTACCGGCGCAGTTTCCGCGCCGCGTCATCCGCAATCCCCTCTGCGTCTGCCGCAGAGGAGGTCGTCTTTAGCATAGCCCGGGGAGACGCCTCTCCGTAATCCTCCGAAACGGTGTGATAGAAGGTCACACCAAACAGAATGACATTGCCAAGCACCAGGAGCAGGAGAAATACAGCGAAAGATGCCAGATGCTTTGAAATATAGGTTCCAAAAGATTTCATGGCGTCACTTCCTTGTCCTCAGTTTATAGCCCAGTCCCTTGATGGTAATCAAAGAAACCGGCTTTGACGGATTAGCTTCTATTTTCTCCCGGATGCGCCGCACATGGGCGTTCAGGCTGTTTTCATAGCCAAAAGGGTTATCTCCCCATAGCGCTTCACAAAGGGCGTCCACCGTAACGATCCTGCCCTCATTGCGGGCCAGTGTTTCCAGCAGGGTATATTCTTTTGCCGTCAGGGGGATAACCCGGCCGCCTTTTCTGACTTCTGCCCGGCTAAAATCAATCGTACATCCATCCAGGTTAACCTGCGGGCTGTCCTCTTTATAAGCGCGGCGCAGGATGGCATAGATCCGCAGCAGCAGTTCCTGGGGCATAAAGGGCTTAGAAATATAATCATCTGCCCCAAGGCCCAGTCCGGCCAGTTTATCTGCGGCTTCATCTTTTGCCGTTAAAAAGATAACGGGTACATCTGTAAAGGTGCAAAGCTGCTTCATCAGAGAAAAACCGTCCCCATCCGGCAGCATGACATCCAGGATTATCAAATCCGGTTTTTCCTGTTTCGCCGTTTTGGCGGCTTCTTTTGCCCCCGGGGCGGTCAGTACTGTTTCAAAACCGGCATCTTTTAAAATATCTGCTGCCATTTTCAGCAAATCCGGCTCATCATCTACAAGCAGAATCTTTTTAGAGTATAAAAAAGAGTTGTCCATAGCGTTGTCCCTCCCGGGACGATTATAGCACAGTGCGCCCAGTCTGGGGCGGGGATCCCGAAAAAGTAAGGTAAAAGTAAGGACGGGAAAATGGAAAAATCAGGCTGGCGTTTTATGATGGAACCAGTGAAAGGAGATGTTTTTTATGGATTACATGATTACTACGGAACGGCTGACGAAAAAATATAAGAACTTCACTTCCGTCAGCCACGTTTCCCTCCATGTCCGCAAGGGCAGCATTTACGGCTTCCTGGGGCCCAACGGAGCAGGCAAATCCACCACTATGAAAATGCTGTTAGGTCTTACCGCTCCCACCGAAGGCAGCTTTACCATTGACGGAAAGCATTTTCCCGCTGACCGCATGAGGATTTTGAAGGAGGTTGGCTCTTTCATCGAGTCCCCTTCGTTTTATGCGAACCTGACCGGCCGGGAAAACCTGGATATTATCCGCAGGATTTTGGGGCTGCCGGAAAGCGCCGTGGAGGATGCCCTGGATCTTGTGGGTCTTACAGAATTTGGCAATCGGCTGGCAAAGAAGTATTCGCTGGGTATGAAGCAGCGTCTGGGTCTTGCCGGAGCGCTGCTGGGACGTCCGCCGATCCTGATTCTGGATGAGCCCACAAACGGGCTTGACCCTGCCGGCATCCATGAAATCCGCAGCCTGGTAAAATCCCTGCCGGATCTGTACGACTGCACCATCCTGCTCTCGTCCCATATGCTGTCCGAAATTGAACTGATAGCGGACGACATCGGTATTCTCAACCATGGCCGGCTTCTGTTTGAAGGAAGCCTGGATGACCTTCGCCAAAGCGCCCTGCAGTCCGGTTTCGCGGCGGACAATCTGGAAGAAATGTTCCTCTCCATGGTAGAAGAGGACAATAGAAGCAGAAAGCAGAGGGCCCACCTATGAACATACTGTCAATCGAACTTCGGAAAGAAAAGCGAACCGGCGCACTCCTCCTGCTGCCGGCTGTGGGCGTATTGGGGGCCGCCTACGCGTTTGTGAATTTCCTTGTCCGGAAAGATACGCTTCTGAATCTACCGCTGGCCCCCATGGATGTTCTGCTGACCCAGCTCTACGGCGTGATGATGGTCCTAAATATGTTCGGCATCATAGTGGCTGCCTGTCTGCTCTACAGCATGGAATTTAAGGGAAACGCGGTCAGAAAAATGTATATGCTGCCCGTGAGCGTGCCGGGCATATACCTGTGCAAATTTCTGATTTTGACGTGCCTGTTTCTGGCAGCCATCCTCCTGCAAAATCTGGCGCTTGCCAAAATCGGCATAACCGATTTGCCGGAGGGCACTTTTGAAATGGGAACGCTTATACTTTTTGCGGCATATTCCTTTATTACCTCCATGCCGGTACTATCCTTCATGCTTCTGACGGCTTCCCGTTTTGAAAATATGTGGGTTCCTCTGGGCGTGGGGGTCGCAGGATTTTTAAGCGGCATGGCGCTGGCTAATGCAAGGCCTGTTGTTCTGATGGCGCATCCTTTTGTGCTTATGCTGAAACCGGCGGTGGCCATGAGCGCCCGTCCTGATCCCATGGCTGTCCTCTTCTCTCTGGCCGAAACACTGTTATTTCTTGCCGTTGGCTTATGGATGGCAAAGTACAGACGCTGTGAATAAAGGAGGAATGGAAGAAATGAACTTTTTGGAATTGCTTAAGATTGAGTTTATGAAAGTGAGACGCTCAAAGATCATACCGCTGCTCTTTATCGCGCCGCTGCTGGTGGTTGCCTCCGGGGTTGCAAGCCTGAGCCGCTATTTTACCCCGGAGTACACAAACGCATGGCCTGCCATGTTCATTCAGAGCGCACTGGTCTATGCGTATTATCTGCTGCCCTTCAGCATGATCGTTGTCTGCGTGATGATCGCAGGCCGGGAAACCGCACATAACGGGATTCTGAAAATGCTGGCCCTTCCGGTCAGCCGATACGCTCTTTCCATTGCCAAGTTCTGCGTGCTGGCATTTTTCCTGTTCATGGAAATGGCAGTGTTTCTTGCGGTGTTCGTAATTGCCGGATTACTTGCGACCCATACAATGGGAGTAGAAGAAACCCTGCCCATCCTGTATCTGCTGAAATGGTGTGCCGGATTGTTTTTTACCATGCTGCCCTGTACGGCAGCCATGTGGGCTATTACCGTGCTGTTTGAAAAACCCCTTCTTTCCGTGGGGCTGAATTTCCTGCTTGTGATTCCCGGTATATTGGCCGCGAATACGCCTCTGTGGATCCTTTATCCCTACTGTTACAGCGGTTATCTCGTATCCTGCTCTCTCCATGACTTTACAGCCGAAACTTCCGGCGCCGCGTTTTTGCTGTTCCCGTTTTTACCCTGTGCGATCGCGGTATTCGGTCTGTTTTTCGCGCTGGCGGTCACCCGATTTGGGAAAAAAGAAATGGGGTGACAAATCAATCAGCGTCCTTTAGCTGCTGATAGCAGGAAACACCGCACTCGCCATTGTTTCTCTTTTCGTCAAATGAAGATTGTGATATACTTAATGCATTCTGTACTTTGAACCGGATAGCGCAGCCGGGCGGTCTTTGATGAATATTCAGCCAGCTGCGCCGTCTGAGCCCCGAAAGGAGATTAAAATGAGTTTATCGTTTCGTCTTGGCACTGTTGCCTTCATCATGGCCATGATGGCTCTGGCCCTGTATATCCTGACCGCCGGTATCCTGGGCCGCAAAATCCACTGGAAGTCCCTGGGGATCTTTTTCGTCTGTGGAGAGGTGATACAATGGTCTGCGATGTTCCTGTATCTCCTCTACACTGTATTGACCGGACAGGAAGATATGCCCTCTGCAGTTTTTGACACTGCCGGTTATCTGCTGATGGCACTGATCCTGGGACTGATGATGACCAGGCTTCACCATATCCCGCTGCTGCACACCTTTACAGCGGCTATTCTGTGTACTTTTGTAGTCAGCACCGCCAACAACACCATGGTGTATGTAGTGGAGGAATACTCACCGCTGTTTGACCGGCAGCATTTCCTGGCCTTCGTGCGGCTGGATGTACCCTATATGCTGACCGTCGGAGTGGCCCTGCTGGCAGCTGCCATTCTGAAACGCTCCGGGTTCTACCGCTACTTTGCTGCCATGTTCCGCAGCCGAGCCAGAGGCTTTCTGACCCTGGTGGTCTGCCTCGCTCTTACGCTCATTATGCCCTTGCAGCAGCTCCTGTTTCCGGATTTGACTCCGGATGCCAATTACGCGACTTTCTTCTTTGCTCTGATTGTGGCGGGGATGTTCCTGCTCCAGTTTGCCGCCATGTATACAGCCGGGCAGGACCGCATCAAAGCCCAGGAAGAAACGATCCTTCAGCAGCAGGCCCACATGGCTCTGCTGGAAGAGCTCCAGCAGGAAATCCGGGCCTTCCGTCACGATTTTACCAACCTGTTCTCTGGCCTGACCCTCCAGGCTCAGAAGGGGGATCTGGAAGGCATTCAGGACTTCATGAAACGCACCAGCAGTTACTTTGACAAGAAGCTGGGCAGCGAGATCGCCCAGATGGACGGGCTCAATAACATCCAGCTCTACCCCCTGCGCAGTCTCCTGGCCACTAAACTGGCAAAGATGCGGCAAATGCGGATCAAGGGAGTGCTGGAAGCCATAAAGCCGGTAAACGGTCAGCTGAGTATGGATACCGACGATTTGCTTCGGGCCCTGGGCATTCTGCTGGACAACGCCATTGAGGCCGCTCCGAAAGGGGAAGGACAGATAAGAGTGATACTGCTCCAGGAGGAGAATGAGCTGTATCTGGCGGTGGCAAATAACTATGAACAGGTGCCCAATCTCTCCGCTCTGTCGAAGAAAGGCTACACCACCAAGGGTTCCGGCCACGGCACAGGGCTGACCAGTTATCGGCGCATTGTGGCCCGGTGTCGGGGCTGTGCCACCCGCACCTACCTGAAGGACGGAATGTTCATTCAGGAACTGCATATCCCGGCGGCCTGACCGCCCAGGAGGTGATTTACATGATCCCAGTCTACATCTGCGATGACGAGCTGCCTATCCGCAAAAAACTGGAGCAGATCGTCAACAGTCAAATTTTCATACTGGACAGCGATATGGGCCCGGTACGGGCCCTGGAAGACCCGGAGGAACTGCTGAATCTGCAAAAGCAGGACTCCGTTCCGGCCATCTACTTTCTGGACATCGATTTTCCCGGCAAAATGAGCGGCCTGCAGCTGGCCCAAAAGCTGCGGCAGTACGATCCCAGAGGGTTCATCGTGTTCATCACAGCCCACAGCGATCTTGCCTTTGAGACTTTCCGCCTGCGGCTGGAAGCCCTGGATTACATCGTCAAAGGCGACCGCGCCGCCATGACCGGTCGGGTACAAAACTGCCTGGAAAGCATTGTGGAGCGGATGAAAGCCCAGCGCCCCGGGCAGGGCAATTACTGCACGGTAAAAATTCTTGACACCGTGCGGCATATTCCCACAGACAGTATCCTCTATCTGGAGGCGGTGGGACTGCGGCATACCCTGCAGATGCATCTGGACAATGAGCTGCTGGAGTTCAACAGCAGCCTGGATCACTTCGCCAAACAGTTGGGGGAAAGGTTCTGGCGGTGCCATCGAAGCTTCCTGGTTAACCGTTCCCGCATCCGGGCGGTACATCTGAAGGAGCAGACGGTGGAACTGGATAACGGGGAAACCTGCCTCCTGTCCCGAAAGGCGAAAAGTGAGTACAAAGGCTAACCCCATGAAATCGTACTGTCAATACTCGTTATAAAAAGCCGAGGGTGTTGCAAAATCATGATATTCATGATGAAGCAACACCCTTGTTCTACTATAGATGTATCGGAAGCGATGAAATCTTTTTGCAACTTCCCCTTTGCATTTGGCGAAGGGAATCTAGCTATTGGCGAAAGAAACGGCTGCATCTCCTGTTTGTCTGCTATACTCAAACCATCAAAAGCAAACACACTACAAAACAAAAGGAGATACCTACTATGCCTGCTGAAAAATTTGTTACTCAATTCGTCAGGGAAGCCGGCTTCACCCCCATCCCCGACCGCGCTATCATCGTTACCTATGCCCCCGCCAACATGAGCGAGCGGATCGTCAAGTTCTTTGCCAACGAGTTCTTTGCTCTGCAGATGTGCCAGGACTCCCTGGTGCTGCTGCCATTCGGGCGAATGTCCTTCATGCTGAAAAAGGACGTGGCCTTGGAGATCCCTTACAACACTATCCGCAAAGTAGAGATCAAAGAAGATATGCTCAACTGGCGCATTGAACTGGACACCGACGAGGGCCGGATTGCCTTGTCCGCCCAGCAGAAAGAATTGAGCGAGTGGCGTCATTCCGGCACGCTGTCTGTGGGCATGAGCGGATTCGGCTCCGGTATCGTGGGATCCGGCCCGCTGAAAGTTGCCAACTGGCACCGGGCTAACCTGGACGCCACTCTGGCAGCCCTGAAATCCCTGCCTGGAAGAAAGGAGGAGATCGCATGAACATAGAAGTTTTCACGGCTCAGGGCTGGCGGACAAAGCGCCACACCCTGACAGCTGCCCAGACCTACCTGTGGGGTATTCTGTTTGCCCTGCCCTTCGTACTGCTGGCCGGAGGACTGTACCGGATTCTCCTGCTCAGCCGGGCGGTACTGTTAAACCACACCGGTCTGATCCTGCTAGCTGTTATTGCAGTCAGCGTACCGCTGCACGAAGCTCTCCATGGCCTTGGATGGAAACTGGCCGGCCGGCTGCCAAAAGGCGCTGTGACCTTTTTTATTCGCGGCGGCATTCCCATGTGTGCCTGCCGAACGGTTCTTCCAACTAAAGCTTACCTTACGGGTACACTTCTTCCCTTCCTTATCCTGGGAGGCGGCAGCTTTTTGTTTTTGTTTCTCTATCCCGGCACGCTGTCGGTTCTGACGGCTCTTGTAAACCTGATGCTTCCGGGTGCCGATCTGGCAATTTCCTGGCGTGTACTGCGCAGCGAAGCTGCTTTGATCGCGGATAATCCGGATGGGGCTGGATTTATCGGACTGGTAAGGAATCAGGAATGATTTTGCCCAAAGCTGCTTTTACAGATACAGCTCCGTCAGCGCACATCTCCCATATAAAAGAGAGCCACGGTGCCGGGGCCGGAATGGGTTCCGATGGTGGGGCCGATGGTATTGATCAGGAATTCGTGAATGCCAAAGCGGCTCTCCACCAGGTCTCTTACGAACAGGGCGTCCTCCTCGCAGTCTCCATGGCTGATAAAGACAACCGGGTTTTTGTCCCTCCAGCTTCCGATCTGCTTTTCCATGGCGTCAACCAGGGCTGTCAGGGACTTCTTTCTGCCCCGCACTTTTCCTACCGCCACCAGATGGCCCTCGTCATCCACATGAAGCACCGGCTTGATATTGATCATGCTTCCCAGAACTGCGGCGGTTTTGGAAACCCTGCCGCCCCGGTACAGATGAAACAGGTCATTAACGGTAAAGTTGTGGCACACATGCAGTTTATTATGTTCCAGCCAGTCCACCGTCTCATCAAAGCTCATGCCCTTCTCCCTGCACTCCAGCGCCTTATGCACCAGCAGTCCTTCTCCCAGGGAAGCGCACAGAGAATCGATCACCGCGATCCGGCAGTCCGGCCGCTCTTCCATGATCTCTCTGGCCGCCAGAGCCACACTGTCGCTGGTTCCGCTCAGGCCGCTGGAAAAGGCGATATGAATAATATTTTTATTCACCTCCAGAAACTGCAGCAGTTTTTCTCTGGCCTGCTGGGGGTTTACCTGGGATGTGGTGGGCATAGAGCCGCCCCGCATCTTTTCATAAAATTCTTTGCTGGGAAGAGAACGCTCCTCCCCGTAGGTCACTCCGTCAAGAATATAGGCCAGTGACATAAGCTGAAGCTGATTTTTTTCTATATATTCTTCCGGCAGATCCGCTGTATTATCCGTAGTAATAATATATCGATCCATTTTCTCCCTCCTTGGTACATTTTTCTAACCCATCATACCATCTTTCCGGTCCCGGGGCAACCTAGAAAATTATCCCTTTTCCGAAGCGGAACCGGCTGTTACTATTCACAGCCAACCGGCGGCATAAATCCCCTGTCCGGATCATAAAATGTGAAAAACGGATAAGGGGTTTCTGATGAGTGCTAAAACCAAAATTCTGGTGGTGAAAATGCGGGAACTTATCTATACCGCCATCTTTCTGGCTCTGATTATTCTGCTGATTGTTCTGCTGGTCGCCATGTTTTCCTCCGATGACGCCGGGGAACCGGAGCGCGCCGGCAAAAATACCGGGCAGGAAGCCGTCCTTTCCGAGGACGCACCGGCAGATGAGACCGGCACAGAAGAAAATCAGACCGGTTCCGCCCGGACACAGACAGCCCGCTACACAGCCGGGGTTTATACCGTCCCTGTAACGCTGGGCGATTCCGCTGTGGATGTGGAAGTGATTGTGGATGAAAGCAGAATCAATTCCATCCGGCTGGTCAATCTGAGCGAATCCATCACAGCCATGTATCCTCTGGTTTCCCCCTCTCTGGATGAAATCGCGGCCCAGGTCTGCGAGCGCCAGTCCCTGGAGAACATTACCTGTCCGGAAAACAATAAGTATACCAGTCAGCTTCTGTTAAACGCCATCGCCCAGGCTCTTCAGAATGCCAGTAAAATGCCGGAAACATAAAGAAGGGGTGCTGCTTCCTCATGAAGTTCATGATAAAGCAGCACCCTCTTCTTTATGTCTCTCTTACTGTTTGTTCAGTTTTGCCTTTGCGGTCAGGTAGTAAGGCAGGGCCACAAACACTACGCCGCCGATCACATTTCCGATGGTTACGATCACCAGGTTGTAGATCACGCCGCCGATGGCTACGTCTGCCGCCTGATTCATCAGGCCGATGCTTAAGAAGGTCATGTTAGCCACGCTGTGCTCAAATCCGCAGGTTACAAAGGTAACCACGCAGGCCAGGCACATCGCCAGCTTGGCTCCCTCGGATTTCAGCCGGGTGCCGCACCAGATGGCAACGCATACGCAGATATTGCAGAAAATCGCTTTGGTGAACAGGTTCATGGGTGTGCCTGCCACTTTGCCGGCTGCGGTGCTGGCAAAGAACGCGCCGATATCGCCGCTTCCCGGAATGCCGGTAAGGGTAAAGATAGCTGCAAACAACACGGAACCCACCAGATTGCCGATCCAGCAGATCACCCAGTATTTCACTACCTTGCCCCAGGATACGCTCTTTGTAAAGCCTCCCACGGACATCACCAGATTATTTCCGGTAAAAAGTTCTGATCCGGCGGAGGTAACCATACACAGTCCTACCGCGAACACCAGTCCGTTTACCAGTTTGGTGGAGTAAGCGCCGCCTGCGGTAAAGGTACCGCCCACAACGCCCATCAGCATACTTCCCAGTGCGATGAAGGCGCCGGCCATCATAGACATCAGGAAAAATCCCAGCATATTATTGTCCATAAAGTTGGCTTTGTTTTTGGCCGTGGTGCTCATCGCCATAATATCATTTTCATACATCGTTCATTTCACCTACTTATCAATTTCAATCTTTTCTTAGAACAGTCCGGAAATCTTGCCTGTCTCATCCACGTCGATCCGCTCTGCCGCCGGTACCTTGGGCAGTCCGGGCATGGTCATGATCTCACCGGTCAGGGCTACGATAAAGCCTGCTCCCGCGGAGATCTTCAGGTTCCGCACCGTTACCTCAAA
>DVOS01000074.1 GCA_018713435.1 Candidatus Merdiplasma excrementigallinarum | reverse complement strand
GAATTGTCCACGCCGATCATATCATACCCGGCCCGGGCCAGGAGTCTGGTCATGGCGCCGGTGCCGCAGCCCAGCTCCAGCACCAGCCCCTCACTCACTCCGTACCGCAAAAGCAGCCCCGTCAGGTACCGGCTCCATTCCTCATAGGGGACATTATCCATAAAGGTATCATACACCCTGGCAAAACTCTCATACATTCCCATGGGGGGTCCCTCCTCGCTCCTCCAGGTATTTTTTCAGGAAGGCAGTCAGCGCTTCCATCTCCTCGTCGGTGCCGATGGTAATGCGCAGATACTGGTCAATCCTCGGTTTGTTAAAATATCTTACATAGATCCCGGCCTGCCGCAGCGCCAGGAAAAGTTCTTCCCCCGGACAGTCCGGATGGGTGACAAAGAGGAAATTGGCCGCGGAGTCCCGGCATACAAAACCCAGTTTTCTCAGCTCCCTCCGGGCCTTCTCCCTTGTATCCATAATCTTTTTCCTGGTCCGTTCAAAATAGTCTCTGTCTGCAAGCGCCGCGGTTCCCGCCGCGATGGCCGCCTGATTCATAGTGTAGGAGTTAAAGGAATATTTTACATCCTGCAGGCACCGGATCAGCTGCGGATTTCCCATGGCAAATCCGATCCGCATTCCCGCCAGGGATCTGGACTTGGAAAAGGTCTGCACCACCAGCAGGTTGTCATATCTGTCGATGAGGGACAGGGCGGATACTCCGCCGAAATCAATATAGGCCTCATCCACTATCACAATCACGTCCCGGTTGGCTTCCAGGATTTCCTCTACCTGGTCCAGAGGGAGCAGCAGCCCGGTGGGCGCGTTGGGATTGGGAAAAATCACGCCTCCATTTTCTTTTTTATAATCCTCCGGCCGGATTTTAAACTGATCGTCCAGGGGGATCCTCTCAAAGGGAATCTGAAACAGGCCGGCCCACACATCATAAAAGGAATAGGTAATATCCGGAAACAGAATGGGCTTTTTGCTGTTAAAAAAAGTGAGGAAGCACATGGCCAGCACATCATCCGACCCCACTCCCACAAAAACCTGATCCGTTCCCACGCCGTAATTTTCTGCAAGGGCTTCCGTCAGGTCCGCAGCCGCCGGATCCGGATATTTCCGCAGGCCTTCTCCCTCCAGCCTTTTGAGCGCCTCCAGCACCCCCGGCGCGGGAGGATAGGGATTTTCGTTTGTATTCAGTTTGATGATCCCTCTGTCTTTTGGCTGTTCCCCCGGCACATAGGGCTCCACTCTTCTGATATGCTTCTCCCACTCTCTCATACTCCGCCGCCTCTCCTTCTGTATTTTGTCTGTTCAGTCTTTCCGGCTCTCCAGCCCGTACTCTTTTGCCAGCTTCTTAAACCCGGGCATGGCGTTTACAATGGTCTCATGGGAGACGCAGTAAGCCAGCCGCACATAGCCGGGGCAGGCAAAGGAAGTGCCCGGCACCATCAGGATATGGTACTTTTTGGCCCGCTCGCAGAATTCCTTCTCGTCCTCCGCCGGAGATTTTACAAACAAATAGAATGCTCCCTGGGGATAAATGAAAGAAAAGCCGCAGTCCTTCAGGCCGTCGCAGAGCGTCTTCCGGTTTCTGTCATAAAATTCCAGGTTCACTTTCTCATCCAGGCATTTCGCCACCGCCCGCTGCATCAGGGAGGGAGCGTTTACGAATCCCAGAATCCGGGTGGCCACATTGGCCGCTCCCCGCACTTCCCGGGCATCGTCCAGTTCATCCGGCAGCACCAGCCAGCCGATCCGCTCGCCGGGCAGGGACAGGGACTTGCTGTAGGAGTAGCCCACAACGGCATTGTGGTAGTACTTGGTCAGCCAGGGAACCCGGGCTCCGTCATAGGCCAGCTCCCGGTAAGGTTCATCTGAAATCATGTAAATGCTGGTCCGGTATTCCCGCTCTTTCTCCTCCAGGATCCCGGCCAGCTCCCGGATCGTCTCCTCCGAATAAATCACACCGGTGGGATTGTTGGGAGAATTGATGATCACCGCCTTGGTCCTGGGCGTAACCATCTCCCGAAACGCTTTCAGGTTCGGCTGAAAATTTTCGGTCTGGGGGGGAACCACCTTCAGAATGCCCTGGAAATTATCCACATAGGAGCGGTACTCGCCGAAGAAGGGGGCGAATACCAGCACCTCATCCCCCGGGTTCAGAAGGGTCTTGAACATCACGTTCAGTCCTCCCGCCGCGCCCACGGTCATAACGATGGCCTCCCCGGTAAAGGAAGTGCCGAACCTCCGGTTCAGAGAAGCCGCCACAGCTTCCCGCACGTCCTCGTAGCCGGAGTTGTTCATATAGCCGTGAACCTCCACCGGATCTTCCTGTGACAGGATTTCACAGATCGCCTTATTTACGCTTTCCGGGGCCGGTATATTGGGATTCCCCAGGCTGAAATCATATACGTTTTCCGCCCCGTAAAGAGCGGCCATTTTCTTCCCTTCCTCAAACATGGCGCGGATAGCCGAACTTCCCTTCACCATACCCTTCATTTTCTCCGAAATCATGGTTCCTCCTCCTTTTTCAAACCTGTTTCTGCCTGCTTTTTCAGAAGCCTTCCTTCAAAGTGACAATCCCCTTCTCCACCATGAAAGCAGGGCGGTAAGACAGCTTTGCCTGGCGCAGTCCCTCATCCCCGGTGTCTTCCTCCCGGTTCACGTAAGTGTATCCCTCCATGGCGTGCCGCACAAACTGCTGATTGATCATGGGATAGGCTCCCTCCACTTCCGTAAGGGCCTTTTCAATGTGGACCACAAAGGTATCGGTACAAAGCCGCTCCCCGATGGTAAACGCGGCAATCCGGCCGTCCACCCGCAGGCATCCTCCCGTCAGATGCAGCTCCTTCATCAGACGCAGCGAATTCAGGGTCACGCAGACCTCCGCCAGTTTTTCTTCGTCTCCGTCCTCACAGCCGTTCCGGTTTCTCCACAGAAGGGCCATCTGGAAGCAGTCCTCCACATTTTCGTCTGTGATAGGCTCATAGGCCCACCCCTCATAGGTCCGCATAAATTTATTGACATGGTTTTTCTTTCCATGATACTTTTTTCCCGCAAGATTTGCAAGTTTTTCTCTCTCATACACATAGTCCGCATCGTCCCGGTTGTACCGGATCTGAAATTTCCCCGGGAACAGTTCCTCCAGCAGCTCAAACTGCCGGGGCGTTACCACCGCCATCCGGAAGGGCACCTTCCGCTCCCCGGCGTAGTCCATCATCCATTCCAGCACGTTCTTCACATTTTCCGGTTCCCCCTTGGGAAAGCGGAAATAAAAATCGTCGGCGGCGGATTTAAGCACCATCATATCCTCCACAACGGCAAACTCCGTGGGATACAGCCGGTTCCAGAGATACAGATTGGCAAATGTATCTTCACAGCTTCTGGAATTGGCCCTGTCATAATAATTCTGGATCAGGTCCCGGTCTTCCAGCGCCGGTTTTCTAAAGTCTGTGTCCATAAATCCTCCTTTTTTCGGTTTTCGTTTTCTTTGGCCCATCCCGCTCCTTCTGGGCCGTTCAGGCGGGCGCGCCTGTATCCGCCCGGTAGAGATGGGCGTAAGCTCCGTTTTTTTCCAGCAGTTCCCGGTGAGTGCCCTCCTCCTCAATGCCGTGTTCGGAAAGCACCAGAATTTTCTGGGCATTTCGTATGGTGGAAAGGCGATGGGCAATCACAAAGGTGGTTCTTCCCTTTGCCAGCGCCTCCATGGACTGCTGCACAATTTTCTCGCTCTCGTTATCCAGAGCGGACGTAGCCTCGTCAAAAATCAGGATTGCCGGATTTTTCAAAAATACACGGGCAATGGCGATTCTCTGCTTCTGGCCCCCTGAGAGCTTCACGCCCCGCTGGCCGATATCCGTCTGATACCCCTGGGGAAGCTGCATGATAAATTCATGGGCGTTTGCCAGCTTTGCCGCCTCCATCACTTCCTCGTCCGTGGCATCAGGCCTGCCGTAGCGGATATTTTCCATGACATTTTCCATAAACAGGTACACATCCTGCTGTACGATGCCGATCTGACTGCGCAGGCTTCTCAGCTTAATCTGCCGGATATCCTTCCCGTCAATCAGAATCCGGCCGTCGTCCACGTCGTAAAACCGGGGGATCAGGCTGCACAGGGTGGTTTTTCCGCCGCCGGAGCTGCCTACGATAGCCAGATACTCTCCCGCCTCCACCTTCAGGCTGATATGGTTGAGCACCTTGTCCAGCCCTTCGTCATAGCGGAAGGACACATTGTCAAATACCACCTCACCCTTTACATCCGTCAGCGCCCGGGCATCCGCGGCGTCCGCGATATCCGGTTTTACCGCCATCACTTCCAGGAATCGCAGATAACCGCTCCAGCCGTTCTGGAACTGCTCGGTAAAGTTCATCAGCTTTTTGATGGGATCGGTAAAATTGTTGATATAAAGCAGATACGTAACCAGGTCCGCGGCCGCCAGGCTTCCCCGCGTCATAAAATAAGCGCCGCCGATGAGCACCGCCACCGTCACCATGGTGGTCATGGCAGAGATCACGGACTGGAACCAGGCCATGTACCAGTAGCTTTTTCTCCGGCTCTCCACAAACCGCTGATTGCCCCGGCGAAACTTCTCCATCTCCCTGTCCTCGTTGCCGAAGGATTTTACTGTGCGGATACCGCTTAAGCTGTCCTCAATCTGGGTGTTTACATCCGCGATTCTGGCCTTGTTGGCCTTGTAGGCTTTCTGCATCCGTCCGTTGAAAAACAGGGTGTAAATCAGCATCAGGGGAATGAAGGCAAAGGTGATCAGAGTCAGGGGAACGTTGATCTGAATCAGAATGAGAAAAGAACCCGCCAGCTTGATTGCGGAAATCATCACATCCTCCGGCCCGTGGTGCAGCAGTTCGCTGATATCAAACAGATCCGTGGTAATCCTGGAGAGAAGCTGGCCTACCTTCTGGTTGTCATAAAAATGAAAAGAGAGCTTCTGATAGTGGGAAAACACATCGTTTCTCATATCATGCTCAATCTTTGTGCCCATCATATGGCCGTAATAGGTGATAAAATAATTGCACAGGCACTCCGCCAGCGCCAGAACCACCAGGAACAGGCCGGTTCGCAGGATCAGGTCAAAGGCCGCCCCGCCGGAAAGTTTCGTTACATTTCCTGTGATATAACGCACAATCAGCGGGATAGCCAGCGAAATGCCGGCCCCCGCGATTGCAAAAAAGGTATCCGCCAGGAACAGTCCCCTGTACGGTTTATAGTATGAAATTAATCGTTTCCATCTGTGTTCCATAACGCCCGTCTTTTACTCCACAATCAGATCCTGACGCTTCATCACCGCGATCACATCGTACACATACTTGGCGCACAGCTCGTCGCTCTCCGCCTCCACCATCACCCGGATCAGAGGCTCTGTGCCGCTCTCCCGCACCAGGATTCTTCCGTCGTCTCCCAGCTCGGCCGCCGCTTTCTCAACAGCCTCCACCACAGCCGGATTTTCTCTGGCCGCTTTTTTGTCCGCCACTTTCACATTCTTCAGCAGCTGGGGGAAGATCTTCACCTCAGAGGCCAGGCTGCCCAGGCTCTTCTTGCTGCCGATCATGGCTTCCATTACCATAATGGAGGTGAGAATACCGTCTCCGGTGGTAGCGTGCTTGCTGAAAATAATGTGGCCGGACTGCTCGCCTCCCAGGCAGTTGCCGTTGGCCAGCATATTCTCATACACATATTTGTCTCCCACCGCCGTCTTTTCATACTTGATGCCGATTTTATCCAGGGCCTTGTACAGTCCCAGGTTGGACATTACGGTGGTGACAATGGTGTCGTTGGACAGTTTTCCCTCATCCTTCAGCCGCTTGCCGCAGATATAAAGAATCAGGTCGCCGTTTACCACATTCCCGTTCTCGTCCACCGCAATGCACCGGTCCGCGTCCCCGTCATAGGCAAAGCCCACGTCCAATCCTCTCTCCTTCACAAACCGCTGCAGTTCCTCGATATGGGTGGAGCCGCAGTCCCGGTTGATGTTGGTGCCGTCCGGCTCGTTGTTGATCACATAGGTTTTGGCGCCCAGGGCGTCGAATACGCTCTTGGCGATGGCGGAGGAGCTGCCGTTGGAGCAGTCCAGGCCGATGCGGTAATTCTTAAAGGACCGGGTGGCCAGGGAAATCAGATAGCCGATGTAGCGGTTTCTTCCGGCCACATAGTCTGTGGTGCGGCCGATGTGATCCCGGCGGGCCAGGGGCAGTTCCCCGATCTCTCCGTCAATATAGGCCTCGATCTGGTCCTCGATGGCCGCCTCGATTTTCTGGCCGGTACCGCTGATGATCTTGATTCCGTTATCATAGTAGGGGTTATGGCTGGCGGAAATCATAATGCCGCAGTCAAACTCATCCAAACGCACCACATAGGCCACGCTGGGGGTGGTGGTTACATGGAGCAGATAGGCATCGGCTCCGGAAGCGGTCAGTCCCGCGGCCAGCGCGTCCTCAAACATATAGCTGGACCGTCTGGTATCCTTGCCGATGACGATCCGGGCCTTGTGCTCCTGTCCATAGTACCATCCCAGGAAACGTCCTACTTTAAACGCATGCTCCACTGTCAGACCTACGTTGGCCTCTCCCCGGAAGCCGTCAGTTCCAAAATACTTTCCCATATTCTGCTCCTTTCACGCGCTTACACGCTCTCATTCATTTTTGCCAGCTTGGCAGCCTGGTCGGCCGCGATGCAGGCGTCCACAATTTCCTGAATATCCCCGTCCAGAATTTTTTCCAGCTTGTAGAGGGTCAGGTTGATCCGGTGATCCGTCACCCGGCCCTGGGGGAAATTATAGGTCCGGATCTTCTCCGACCGGTCCCCGGTTCCCACCTGGCTTCTTCTGGCCTCCGCCTCCGCGTCGTGGGCCTTCTGCATCTCCAGGTCATACAGCTTGGCCCGCAGCACCTTCAGGGCTTTGTCCTTGTTCTTCAGCTGGGATTTTTCATCCTGGCAGGAAATCACAATGCCCGTGGGGATATGGGTCAGCCGCACGGCGGAATCCGTGGTGTTTACGCACTGGCCGCCGTTTCCGGATGCCCGGAACACATCAAATTTGCAGTCGTTCAGGTCAATCTTTACATCCACTTCCTCCGCCTCCGGCATAATCGCCACCGTAACGGTGGAAGTATGGATACGGCCGCCGGATTCCGTCTCCGGCACCCGCTGCACCCGATGCACACCGGATTCATATTTCAGCCGGGAATAAGCGCCCTGGCCGGTAATCATGAAGCTGACATACTTCATGCCCCCGATGCCGATCTCCTCCACGTCCATGGTCTCCACTCTCCAGCGCTGGCTCTCGGCGTAGTGCACATACATCCGGTAAATCTCGGCGGCAAACAGAGCCGCCTCATCTCCGCCGGCGCCGGCCCGGATCTCCACGATGACGTTCTTGTCGTCATTGGGATCTTTGGGAAGCAGCAGCACCTTCAGTTCCTGCTCCAGCTCTTCGCTGCGCTTTTTGGCCTGGGAGAGTTCTTCCTTTAACATCTCCCGCATTTCTTCATCCGACTCTCCCTCCAGCATGGAAAGGCTGTCCTCGATGGTCTCTTTGCATTTTTTATATTCTCTATACGCCTCCGCCACAGGCGTCAGCTCACTCTGCTCCTTCATCAGCTTCTGGAACCTGGGCGGATCATTGATCACATCCGGCTCATTCAGCATGTTGAGAATTTCTTCCAGATGAATCAGCATATCTTCCAGTTTGTCAAACATGTCATTCCTCCTGCCTTTCTTTCCTGCAGCAGCCTTGCATGGTACTGCGCTTCAGCTCCTTCGTCCTGTCACAACCCGATCCAGTCCCGCCAGATCCCGGATCACTTCCACCCGGGTGTAGCCTGCCCGCCGCATCATGGCGGTCACCGCTTCCCCCTGGTCGCTTCCTATCTCAAACATGAGCCATCCGCCCTGTTTCAGGTACAGATCGCTCTCCGCGATAATCTTTCTGTAAAAATACAGCCCGTCCCCGTGTCCGTCAAGAGCTCTCCTGGGGTCGTGAAGCCGTACCTCCTCCATCAGGCGGCCGATGGCCCCCGTGGGAATATAGGGCGGGTTGGATACGATCAGATCAAATCTTCCGTATATCCGCTCAAAAAGATCGCTCTCCACAAACCGGACCTTCACGTCCAGCCTGGAGGCGTTTTCTCTGGCCACCTCCAGCGCGCCGGCAGAGATATCGCCGGCGGTTCCCTCTATGCCCGGACACAGCTTCAGCAGGCTGATAATGATGCACCCGGAGCCGGTACACAGATCCAGCACCTGCATCCCGGGTTTCGCCTGCTTCATGGCAGTCTCCACCAGGATTTCCGTATCCTGCCTGGGAATCAGCACCTGGTCATTCACCCGGAAAGTCAGGCCCATAAATTCCTGCTCGCCGGTAATGTGCTGCAGGGGAATCCGCTTTCCCCGCTCCATCAGCACAGACTGGTACCGGGCGTATTCTGTCTCTTCCATCTCCCGGTTCATGTGCAGCAGATAACCGGTCCGGTTAAACCCGCACACATGCTCCAGCAGGTACCAGGCGTCCGTTTCCGGCTCCGGCACCCCTCTGTTTTCCAGATATTTTTTTCCTTCTTCCAGCGCGCTGCGGTAGGTCATTTTGTATCCTCATCCTCCCGTTCATAGTGGGCGCCGAAGTTCTCGTTCAGATATTTTTTCCAGTCAAACACAGCCTCCACCGAGGCAATGCCCACCTCGATCATAGAGTCGTCCGGCTCCTTGGTGGTAAGGGCCTGCAGACACAGTCCCGGCTTGCTTAAGATATTGACCGCCTTATTGTCGTACCGCCCCGCGAGACGGATAAACTCATAAGATACGCCGGCGATTACCGGTATCAACAGAAGCCGGATCACCAGACGCCACACCGGAGAATCCACTCTGATAAACAGGAAGAAAATCACGCTGACCACCATCACGATCAGCAGGAAGCTGGTTCCGCAGCGCTTGTGCTGCCTGGAGCTTTTACGCACATTCTCCACATTCAGTTCCAGTCCGTGTTCGATGCAGTTGATGCACTTGTGCTCCGCGCCGTGGTACATAAACGTGCGCTGGATGGTTTTCATTCTGGAAATCAGAACAATATACCCCATAAAAATAGCCATGCGAAGCACTGCCTCAGAGATGGAAATCAGAGTCTCGGACGCGGTGACATACCGCAGTCCCCGGGAAAGGAAATAGGGAAGCAGCATGAAGAGGGCGATGGAAAGAATAATGGAGAAGGCCACTGTAAAGCCCATCAGCACGCTGTTGTCTTCTTCCTTCTTCTCCGGCCCCGCTCCTGCCTGTCCGGCTCCTTTCTCCCGCTCCGCCCGGGCCTTTTCCTCCGTCTGCTCCAGAAGCTTAAGGGCTTCGTCTTCTTTTCCCTGCCGTTTCAGCCGCTCCGCCCTTTTCTCCGCCTTTTTTCTTTCCCCCGCCAGACGCTCTTCCAGTTCTTCCGGCGTCTCCTCCGCAAAATAATCCGCGGACATCATCAGGCTTTTCATGCCCAGCACCAGGGAATCGACAAAATTAAACACGCCCCTGACAATAGGGAGCGCCTGTATTTTCTTATTTTTCGTCAGGCCGTAATATACGTCCTGCTGCACCGCGATTTTTTTATCCGCCGTTCTGACCGCCACCGCGTATTTTTCGCCGTTGCGCATCATCACGCCTTCCATGACGGCCTGGCCGCCTATATTCGAGTATTTCATGGTCCGTCACCTGTTGTCTGTCTGCAGGCAAAATCTGTTTCTGCCTGATGAAAAAACAGGTTGAGATTTTGCAACCTCAACCTTATCTTTACCTTACTATTTAGCTTCAATACCGTATTTCTTATTGAACTTGTCAATACGTCCACGGGCTACCGCAGCCTTCTGCTGTCCGGTGTAGAAGGGATGGCACTTGGAGCAGACCTCCACGTGGATCTCCTTTTTGGTGGAACCTGTCACAAACGTATTTCCGCAGTTGCAGGTAACGGTTGTCTGATAGTAATCTGGATGGATACCTTTCTTCATTTTTTTCACCTCTTCATTCTGTATTGTGAACTGCTTACGGCTCTGCCGTCCATTCCCGGCCAATACCGCCTCTCTCTTCCCGGCGGTAAGATATCCCGGGCTATCCCTGCAAGTCCCTGCAGTTCGGCTATTTTCCTTTATCTAAGCCAACAGCGTAAAAATTATAGCATAGGACGTATGAAAAAGCAAGAAAAAAATCAGATAAACTTCTGGCGGCGCACTCTGGCCACCAGTTCCCGGTTGTCCCTGGTGTGCACAAACATATTCAGGATGTTCTCCACCGCCTCGTCCCCTTTCATACCGTTTAACGCCTTGCGCATGATATAGGTGGCTTCCAGCTCCTCGGGATCCAGAAGAAGATCCTCCCGTCTGGTGCCGGATTTCTGGATGTCAATGGCGGGGAATACCCTTCTCTCGGAAAGCTTCCGGTCCAGTACCAGTTCCATGTTGCCGGTTCCCTTAAATTCCTCGTAAACCACATCGTCCATCTTGCTTCCCGTATCCACCAGGGCCGTAGCCAGGATGGTAAGGCTGCCGCCTTCCCGCATATTCCGGGCCGCGCCGAAAAACCGCTTGGGCATATGCAGAGCCGCCGGGTCCAGGCCGCCGGAAAGGGTTCTTCCGCTGGGGGGCACCGTCAGGTTGTAGGCCCGGGCCAGCCTGGTAATGGAATCCAGCAGGATGGTCACGTCCTTCTTATGCTCCACCAGCCGCTTCGCCCGCTCGATTACCATCTCGGAAACCCTTTTGTGGTGTTCCGGAAGCTCGTCAAAAGTGGAATAAATCACTTCCACATTATCGCCCCGTATGGCTTCCATCATGTCCGTCACTTCTTCCGGGCGCTCATCAATCAGCAGAATAATCAGGTGCATGTCCGGATCATTGCGGAGAATGGATTTGGCCGTCTCCTTCAGCAGAGTGGTCTTTCCCGCTTTGGGCGGGGATACGATCATGCCTCTCTGCCCCTTTCCGATGGGGGAAATCAGATCTACAATCCGCATGGCGATCTCCCTTCCGTCCCGCTCCATCCGCAGCCTCTGATTGGGGAAAATGGGGGTCATGTCTTCAAAATTGTACCGTCTGGACGCCTCCGCCGGCGTCATATCATTTATGGTTTTCAGGTATAGCAGAGCGCTGAATTTTTCCTGCTGCGCCTTAATCCTGGTATTTCCGGAGATAATATCCCCTGTCTTCAGGCCGAACCGACGTATCTGGGAAGGAGACACATACACATCGTTCTCCCCCGGAAGATAATTGGCGCTGCGGATAAACCCGTATCCGTCCGGCATCACCTCCAGGATGCCGCTGACCTGCACGCCGCTGTCCAGCTGGGCCAGATCCATGGGCGGCCTGTCGCTTCGGTTTTCCCGGGGCTCCCGGCTCTCCCGGATCTCCCGGTTTCTCCGATACTCGCCGTTTTCCCGTTCATGCCGCTCCTCGTGTCTTTCTTCCGTTTTCTCTTCAGGTTTGATTTCCTGCTTTTCTTCCTGTTCTCTGCCCGCTTTCTCCTGCTGTTCCCTGGCATCCTCCGCCAGCATCGCTTCAATCACCTGGCTCTTCTTCATGGCAGACACGGATTTTATTCCCCGCGCTTTCGCAAGTTCCTTCAATACCGCCGCTGATAACGATTCATATTTTTCTCTCATAAACACCTCGTCTGTTTCTCTGTTCCTTCTTAATGGGGGAATGACTGTCAGAAATGACCTGATCTTTAACATGTACAGCATACCATATCAAATTAAAAAAGAAAAGCCCTTTTTTTCATTCAGCGTATCCCCGCGCACATTCCTCCCGCCATGCCGGCGCCGGCGCAGACAGCCAGGCAGAGGGCCAGCCGGTCCGGCTGCAGGGCCGTCTCCCTTCCTCCTGCCAGGGAGATGAAGAGAAGAACCAGAACATACAGGCAGCCGCAGGCCGCTCCCCGCAGAAATTTTTTCTTTTTCTCCCCCATGCCTGCCAGCAGGCCGCCCAGAAAGCTTATCATGCCCCAGGCCGCCGTCACGCCGATCCGGGCGGTCTGGGCGCTCCACTCCTGTTTCAGCATGAGAAAAGCCAAAAGGCACACCGCCGCCGCAGTGGCCCCGGCCTGCACCGCCAGAACTTTCAAAAAACCGAGTATTTCTTTCTTCACTATGTCTTACCACGCCTTTTCCTGGTTTATACCAAAAATATATGCCTGCGGATTGCAATTATGCGAAAAATATTGTATTCTTTGATTTATATGATGATGAAAAGGAGATGGTGTTTTGGACTCTGGCGATGCCGTTCAACTGACAGTACTGGCGGTTCTTCTTCTGCTCTCCGCATTTTTTTCTTCCGCGGAAACAGCCGTGACCACCGTCAGCAAAATCCGTATTAAATCTCTGGCAGACGAGGGAAACCGACGTGCCTGTACCCTTATAAAAATCATGGAAAAACCGGAAAAGATGATCAGTACCATTCTGGTGGGGGATACCCTGGTGAATGTGTCCGCGGCCTGCCTGGCAGCCTTTATGGCTCTGAAGCATTTTGAGCGGGGCGGGCTTCTGCTTGCCATCGGAGGCATGGCCCTTCTGATCCTGCTGTTCGGGGAAGTGGCCCCCAAGACTCTTGGCACCATCCGGGCGGAAGGACTGGCCCTGGCTTACAGTCCCCTCATCTGGTTTGTCATGCGGCTGCTGACGCCTCTGGTTTTTCTGGTCAGCCGCCTTTCTTCCCTGTTCCTGCGCCCGTTCCGGGAAAAGCTTCCGAAAAACAGCTCCCTGACAGAAGAGGAGCTGCGCACTATGGTGGATGTGGGGCACGAGGAAGGGGTAATTGAAAGCGAAGAGCGCCAGATGATCAACAATATTTTTGATTTCGGCGCTTCCCAGGCAAAGGACATCATGGTGCCCCGGGTGGATATGGTATCGGTCAGCCTGAATGATTCCTACGAGACTATTGCCGGCCTGTTCCGAAGCGAAAAATTTTCCCGGCTTCCGGTCTACGAAAATGACAAAGATAATATTGTGGGTGTCATCAATATCAAAGATTTCCTCTTTGTGGAAGATACCCGGAATTTTCAGGTCTCTTCCCTGATGTACAAACCTTATTTTACGTATGAGTATAAAAAGACGCTGGAACTTCTCATGGAAATGCGCGAAAAATCCGCCAGCCTCACCGTGGTCCTGGATGAATACGGGGCCGCTGTCGGCATGATTACCCTGGAGGATCTGCTGGAAGAACTGGTGGGAGAGATCCGGGATGAGTATGACGAGGATGAGAAAGACCTGATCCGGTCCGTCAGCGACCGGGAATATCTGATTGAAGGTTCCGTCAAGCTGGGGGATGTAAACGACGCCCTGGGATTAGATCTTGAATCCGAGGACTATGATTCCATCGGCGGCTACATCATCGGGCTGCTGGATCATCTGCCCGTTCCCGGGGAGGAAGTAAAAACCCGGGAGGGCCTGACTCTCCGGGTTGAACAGATGAAGAAAAACCGCATCGGCAAGGTGCGCCTGTCTATTTCCCGCACTTCTTCCCAGGAAGTTTCCGATCACAGATAGTTCAGACGAAAATGGGCCTCTCCTTCCCCGTCGATCTCCATGACCATGTAGCTGGGTTTTTTCCCTTCCTGGCGGGGGAAGGAGATGCTTCCCGGATTCAGCACCAGGACTTCTTCATCCGTGCCGTCCATAAGGGGACGGTGGGTATGGCCGTATATCACCACATTGCACCCGTGGGCCTTTGCGTCCTCCAGAAGATCCTGGGGGCCTACCGACACAAAATAATGGTGCCCGTGGGTAAGCATGATCCGGTATTTCCCAAACTCCACGATCTTCACAGGCGGCAGGCTGGAAAAATAGTCGCAGTTGCCCGCCACCATATAAACCGGGCAGCCCGCCAGCTGCTCCATATATTCTTCTCCTCCCTGGGAATCCCCCAGATGAAGCAGGGCGTCCACAGGCCCTTCCTTCTGTATGGCCTTTCGCACATTGCTGTTATGTCCGTGGGAGTCACTTATAATCAGGATCTTCATTCTTTTCCCAACTCCTTCTCCAGTCGTTTCCGCAAAGCCCGCAGCGCTTTGCCCCGGTGGCTGATCTCATTTTTCTGCTCCAGCGTCAGTTCGGCGCTGCTGCAGCCAAATTCCGGCAGATAAAAGATGGGATCATAGCCGAAGCCGTTTTCTCCCCGGCTCTCATACCCTATGATGCCTTCCATGGTTTCCCGGCAGACAAAGGACCGTCCGTCCGGCATGGCGCAGGCAATGGCGCAGACGAACCGGGCCGTGCGCTTTTCTTCAGGCACTCCTTCCATCCGGTCAAGGAGGGCTTTATTTTTTATATCATAGGAAGTATCTTCTCCCATGTAGCGGGCGGAGTAAATCCCCGGCTCCTTGTTCAGCCAGTCGATCTCCAGCCCCGAGTCGTCCGCCAGCGCAATTTCCCCCGTCAGCTCCATAACCGTTTTAGCCTTGATCATGGCGTTCTCCTCAAAGGTGGATCCATCCTCCACAATGTGGGCGTCAACCCCCGCTTCCTTCATGGACAGCACCTGTCTGCCCACATCCGCCAGGATCATCCGTATTTCCCGCATCTTGCCTTCATTTCCCGTAGCAAAAATAATTTTATCGCCCATTGCCGCTCTCTTCCCCTTTCCGCAGGCTGGTATATGCCTTCAGGCACACGTTGGTGCCGAATTTTTCCTCTGTAAACTCCCAGACTTCTCCGTAGAGGCTTAAATATCCTTCTTTGCCCTCCAGAGTCACGGTCCGGGTGTACCGGTCTTTTTCCAGTTCCACCGCCACCGGCTTGTCCGCTCCCGGCGTAGTGATTTTTACCGCCACGGCAAACCGTTCTCCCCGGTTCAGTTCCACCGGCTCTTCCAGTTTTACCGTATAATAGCCGCTGTTTTTCTGCCAGCCGGACTGCACCCATTCCATCTTTTCAAAAGAGGTCTCGTCCGCAAAATCTCTCACCACATAAACCTCATAGGAGGTATAGGAATCCGTAGCGTAAAATCCCACCGCCTCCAGATTCTCCTCTTCTTCTGCCGTGTACACATTGGCAAAATAGCAGCTCTCCGTCTCATATCCCTGCTGTCCCTGCCAGCCGCACACATCCGTCTGATAAATCCTGTGATAATTGTCCGCCGGCTCAATCCCGGTATAGGCCACCCCGCCTCTGGCAATGTTGGCGTCCTGGTAGGATACATAAAAAATCCCGTCCTCCCCGAAATCTTCTCCCCAGCTGTTCTGGCAGATGTAAGCGCCGTCCTGATCCGGCTGTATTTTGAAATTTTCTTTTGGATACGTATCGTCCCATCCCAGGATCAGCACGTCGTGAATGGGCTTCTCTTCCTGGGGCACATAGTAGGCGGCCGTCTCCTCCCGGTAATAGTCCAGCGCCCGGGAGGTGGTTTTCCGGTCCAGGTACAGAGACGTCTGCACCGGGCCGTACCGGTAAATCATCTCTTTGATCTCCTGCCCGGACATCCCCTCCAGAAGCTGCATCTCCTGGACATGCACCCGGGCGTTTAAGCCCTCCGGAGAATAGCCGTCCCCGTACGGGTCCTCTTCCTCCAGCACCGGGCCGTACCAGCCGCTGAGATAGGCCATGGCCATCATGTAATCGCCGCCTTCATTCTGGGTAATCTCAAATCCGTTGTTCAGGGACATATGGTCCGCCGAAAAGATCAGATGCTCCTGGGGCATCAGCGCCGCTTCCAGGGCGGATGTTACCACCAGGGCCCAGCAGGTTCCCAGGCTCCCCTGGCTTTTTACGACCGGCGTTTTTCCTTCCTCCCTGGCGTCATACCGGGCGGGAAGCTCTTTAGGCAGCCAGGAACCGGCGGCCGGAAGGACCGGCTCCGTCTCCTCCGCCTGGAAAAAGCCCTCTCCCGCTGCCGGCAAAGCCGTTTCCTCCTGTCTTTCCGGCAAATATCCTTCCGTCTCTTCTGCCAGAACCGCGGAAGCCTGAAACCCTCCGGCAAACAGACAGGCGCCCAGCCATAAAGCGGCCGTTCTGTTTAATTTTCTGTTCTGTATCTTCAATCCTATCCTGTCCTTTTTGCTTCGCTTACCCCTTCCGTCTGCCCTTCGGACAGCCTTCACAATTCCCGTTTCTCCTGGCCGCTCCGCCTGGGAGGCCGGGGACCCTGAAACTGATAGTAGTAGGTCTTTAGCATTCCGTTATAAATCTTCCGGTTTTTATCCGCTTTTCTGCCGATGTATTTCTCCGCCTGCTCATAAGATGTGATCACATATTCCGACCAGGTGGCCAGCCTTCTGAACGCCTCCCCCATCTGACCGTAGAGCTCCGGAAGATCCTTTTTATCCTCAATTCTCTCTCCGTAGGGGGGATTGGTTATGATAAAGCCGTAGGGCTTCGGGTGGCTCAACTGCGCTACCGGCCTCTGCTGAAAATGAATTTTCTCTCCCACGCCGGCCCGGCGGGCGTTCTCCCGGGCAGCCTTTATCACCGCCCCGTCAATATCGTATCCCTGGATATCCGTCTCCACAGCCAGATCCGCCATCTCCCGGGCTTCTTCTCTCGCTCCCTCCCACAGCTTTGCCGGTATCAGGTTTTCCCACTGCTGGGCCTGAAAGCTCCGGTTCATTCCAGGCGCGATACGGCAGGCCATCATGGCTGCCTCAATGGGAATGGTGCCGCTTCCGCAGAAGGGATCTACCAGGATCCGGTTTTCCCGCCAGGGCGTCAGCATAATCAAAGCCGCCGCCAGCGTCTCTGTGATAGGGGCTTTGGCCGTCATCAGCCGGTATCCCCTCTTGTGGAGGGAAATTCCCGTGGTGTCAAGCCCTACCGTCACCTGATCTTTCATCAGAAAAACCCGCACTGGATAGGGCGCTCCCGTTTCTTCAAACCAGGAAATCCCGTATCTGTCCTTCAGCCGTTCCACCATGGCTTTCTTCATGATGGACTGAATATCGCTGGGGCTGAACAGCCTGCTCTTGACAGAGGCAGCCTTTGTCACCCAGAACTTTCCATCCCGGGGGATGTATTCCTCCCAGGGAAGCGCCCTGGTCTCCTCAAACAGCTGGTCAAACGTTTCCGCGTGAAACTCTCCCACCTTCAGCAGGATCCGGTCCGTGGTGCGCAGGAAAATATTTCCGTAGCAGACCGCCTCCATGTCTCCCAGGAACGTAACCCGGCCGTCCTCCACCCGGCTGATCTCATAGCCCAGATCCAGGATTTCTTTTTTCAGAACCGCCTCCAGCCCAAAATGGCAGGGGGCAATCAGTTCCAGCAGCTTCATGCTTCTTCCTCCAGCGCTATGGCGGCGATCTGTCCGCCCTCAAAGTCCCGGATGATAAATTTTCCGTCTTCCAGCACTGCGTAGCTGGGCACATTTCCTTCCTTTGGAATGGAGACAGAGCCGGGATTTAAAAGAATATAGCCCTCCCGTTTTTCCGCCTTTAAAACATGGGTATGGCCGTGCAGAAGGATATCTCCCTCTTTCATGGGCGGCAGATTGTTTTCATTGTAGATATGGCCATGGGTGGCGTAAATCACTTTTTTCTTCAGAGGCAGAATACAGTAATCCGCCATCACCGGAAACTGAAGCACCATCTGGTCCACTTCCGCCTCGCAGTTTCCCCGCACCGCATATATTTCATTTTTATATTCATTCAGCATGGCGATCACTTCCTTGGGGGCGTACTCCCTGGGAAGGTCGTTGCGGGGGCCGTGGTACAGGATATCGCCCAGCAGCAGCATCCTGTCCGCCCCTTCTTTTTTATATGTATCCAGCATCTTTCTGCAGTAATACGCAGACCCGTGTATATCCGACGCCACAAACAGTTTCATTTTCATCCTCCTCATCCAGCTAATACTACTATTTTATCGTAAAACAGCCGAAAAGCAATCCCCAATCTTTTTGAGGAGAAAAATTCCAGAAAAAGGGAATGCCGCAAAAAGATTTCATTGTTTTCCGTACATCCGGTGTTCACCTTGTCCTGTCGACATCTGTACACCTGGATGTACGGAAAACAAATATACTGCATTTATGGCAAAAAGGGTCACTTTCTCCCGGCTGTATGCCCGCCTTTTACCAGATACGGTCCCCGGTACGCATGGATCCCTCCCACCACCGTTTTCACCCGGTAGTTTCTGTCCGCCAGTTCTCTGGCTGCCGCCATGCTCAGGGATCCTCTCTCGCAGTAAAGGATCAGATCCCGGGAGGCATTGCGGGGAATGTGGGGCATCCCTTTCTGGTAGGGAAGATTTACGGCTCCCCGGATATGCCCTGCCCGGTACTCATCCGGTGAGCGCAGATCTATCACAAGCCCCTGGCCGTTCTCCACACAGCGGTCCAGTTCCCCGGCGGAAATCACCTCAAACTTCATAAAAAACTCCTTTTTTCTATCTTATGATTTTCAGACCGTTCAAGCAACAAAAAAACTGCAGCAGAAGCGTTGCCCCATCTTCTGCCGCAGCCCTCTCAGAACATGTCATTCAAAATCCGAGTCCTCTTCATCGTACGCATTGCGGAAACCGCCGGATGTGGTCTTGTTTCCTGCCTTATTCGTACTTTTATTTCGGGTCTGGGAATTCTGCGCGTTGGTGCTTCTGTTTTTGGACTGCTGTTCCGCTCTGTCATGGCAGTTTTCGCCTGCGTAACTGTTCTGACTCTGATTTCTTGTATTCTTTGTCATATTTTTTGCCTCCTGAAATCAAATGATCTATTACGCTATCTATTATTTCAATTTTGACGAAAAATATGTATTGCATTTTTATGGAAATTATATTATAATCCTTTTTGTAAAAAGAATTTTCCCTTAAATAATTTTTTTTACAAACCCCTTATTAATTATTTATACTCCCCTCGGAACGGCTGACAGCTCCCCTGTCAGCCGTTTCACGTTGGCTTAAAATCAGGGTTTTACGGTGTTTTGTTCCCGGCAGTCCGGTGCGCACAGCACCATCTGCCTGGTAATGTCCGAGTACACCTGAAGTCCCGGCGTCTCATAAACGCCGATCACCTCTTCCGCCCCTTCTTCCTTCGGCATGAACTGCCGAACCAGATTGTCTTGCCGCATCAGATACTCTTCATGGTAGACTACGCCTTCCCGCTCCCTGAAAAGAGCTGCATAAAAGATCCCTGTTTCCACGATATCCTGAAAAAAATGGCTGCCATAGGAAAGTTCGGGCGCCACCCCTTTCTCCCTGTAGGACAATTCGCACATCACCGTCATATTGCACAGTTCTGTAAAATTGACCGGAACTCCCAGAGAAGGCGTGGTGGTTCCCCAGCGGCCGGGTCCGATCAGCATCGCCTGCTTTCCTTTCAAGAGTCCGTTCAGTATGCCTATTCTGCGAGCCACTGTATATTTTTCCCGTTCCGGAAGATTTAGATAGGGAAGCGTTTTTACCAGCACCACATACCGGATCGGAAGCCGTACATTTCCTCCCATAAAATTTCCCCTGGAACAGAAGAGGCACTGGTCCGGGTCTACCGTCTCCGGAAGAGCCACCGTTTTCCCCAATCCTCTGGTCTGAAGAGGCCGGCATTGAAGCAGGTTAAACTTAAAGCTCCCATCCCTCTGAAAATTCGCCGTAAATTCAATATCCACCGGATACCGATATTTTTCGCTGAGCACAGACATGGCTTTTTGCATCACCTCCGGAAAGCGGGTGCCGGAGAGCATTCTGCGGAAATTCAGTACAAAAGGCGCCTTTGAATCATCCCGTCCCATCTCCCGCAGCCGTCTGGCTGTCTCCGGGTCCTTTTCTCCGAAAAGCCGCAGATCGGTTTTCATATCCAGCTTTACGGCATCCTCCAGATCAATGGTTTCCAGACAGTTCCTGGACAGATTCAGCACATCTGCCTTATGCTGGGAATACCGGATCTCCTCTTCACTACTCATGAGCGGTCTGCGCATGGGATCGTCCAGAGTGACAATTTTCACATAATCTCCTATCACCCTGTCCACAGCCCGGGTGCCCAGTCCGAATACCAGGCGCAGCATACCGGCATCCATATCGATCCCCGGCTCATACACATACAGATTGGAGGAATTTCCCACTCCTGCCGTGTGGGGAAAAAAGTAGTCGCCATAATAATCGCCGGATACCCTCTGAATTAAAATCGCCATCTGCTCATCCTTCCAGGCAAGCCCCCGGTTTTGCCTGTAATGCAGGGCATCCATATTCATGGTGCTGGCGTACACCCGCCGCACCGCGTTCTCAAAATTTTCCAGTCTGTCTTCCGGCGTTCCCTGGTTTGGACAGAATACACTTTCATATTTTCCCGCAAAGGCATTTCCAAAACTGTCCTCCTGAAGAGAGGAAGACCGCACGATGATAGGAGACTGTCCAAAGTATTCCAGCATATGAATAAACTGTTTTTCAATAGATTCATGAAACTTCCCCCGGCTCAGTTTTTCCCGCAGTTCCTCCGCGCAGGCAAAATAGCCTTCTTTTGTTTTCTGCTTCATCCGCAGCTCCCACAGCCCGTTCTGCACAATATAGGTATAAAACACGTCCGAACCCAGATAATAGGAATCATGGGCCTCCAGAAGCGGCTGAAAATACTCTCTGTTTTCCTGCCCCCTGGTCAATATCCGCCTGGCCAGAAGCATACCTGCGCTCTTGCCTCCGATATACCCGGAGCCAATCTCCCTGGACGCAATCTTCAGCAGATCCTCCAGGCGAAAACACTGCAGGCACATAGAAAACATACGGGAATCGCTTCCGATCAGCAGCGCAGCCAAAAGGCGCTTTGCCTCCTCTTTTTCCTGGGTATCTCCCCCGGCCAGTGTCTCTCTGGCACGACTGACCGTCATATTCCAGTAATCCATTCTCTCGCTTCCAAAAACCATATTGGAGAGCAGCTCCGCCGTTTCAGCACTGGAAGTAATGGAAACGCAGCCTGTCTCCGTTATTTTATGGGGCAGAAACATGGTAGGGGAGTATCTCTGCCAGACCTTCAGGGGATGAATGTAATACTCTTCCTCCACCTCATACAGATCCAGCAGGATCTGGGTAGTCTCCCGGATTCTGGCTATGGTATCATACGTATGCACGTTTCTGCGCAGAGCAAAGTAAGCTATGGTATCCAGTGTAAACAGAAACGGGCAGGTTACGGTAAAAAAGTTTCCGATCATTAGATCCGAATACCAGAATTTCAGTAAATCTGTCAGACAGTCAAACACATAAAAGGCTTTTACGCCCTCTTCCCTGATTATGGTATGAATCCGGGTGGCAAAATCTTCAAATCCTCCTTCCGGAGACACCTCATAAACTCTGATGTCCTCTGTCTCTTCTATCACTGGTTCGTGAAGTCCAAACCGGATATAAATCAGGTTTCTATTATCTTTCCGGGCCTGTTTTACATAAGGCTCCACCACATAGCGATAATTTTCTATGGTATCTACCTGCCATACCACATTATCTCCCAGCCGAAACTGATCAATGGCCTGATCCAGCCCCGCAATGCCGCTTCCGACCCGTCTGTTTCCCTCACTCATAGCAAACACCTCCTGTATGCTGTCCTGCTGCCGTCATATTTTTCCCTGAAATACAAAAAGATGCCTGCCCAAGCAGACATCTTCGTCTTTCTAAATTATAGCGCATATCAGCAAAAATGCAAATCCTATTTTGGTTTCTCTTTACATTTTCCCAAAACTGTGCAATAATTTCCCTTGATTGGCGTATAAATATGCGCTGTCACACAAACTAAACTATAGAAAGCAGGTGATTGTATGAGTAAAGTAATCATTCCGGAGGGGTATCGGCCCATTCTGAACATGTACGACACTCAGAAAGCCATCGGAACTGTGAAACGGCTTTTTGCCGACACGCTGTCCGCCACTCTGGGACTTCGGCGGGTTTCCGCTCCCCTGTTCCTGGAGGCGTCCACAGGTCTGAATGACGACTTAAACGGTGTGGAGCGCAAAGTTACGTTTGATTTAAAAGATACCGGCACGGAGGCCCAGGTGGTGCAGTCTCTGGCAAAATGGAAACGGCAGGCGCTGAAAGACTACGACTTCCATGTGGGAAAAGGACTGTACTGCGATATGAACGCCATCCGGCGTGACGAGGAGCTGGACAACCTCCACTCCGTCTATGTGGACCAGTGGGACTGGGAAAAAGTCATCCGGCCCGAGGACCGGAACCTGGATTATCTAAAATCGACAGTGCGGGCCATCGTCTCCGCCGTATGCGCTACCGAGATGAATCTGCACGCCATGTTCTCCCAGCTGTTCGGCCTTCCTCTTCATACTCCTGAGGTTACCTTTATTACCAGCCAGGAGCTGGAGGATCTCTATCCGGATAAAACCGCAAAAGAACGGGAAAATCTTTTCGTAAAGGAGCACGGCACCACCTTCCTGATGCAGATCGGACGGAAGCTGCGCAGCGGCAAGCCCCATGACGGAAGGGCGCCGGACTATGACGACTGGGATCTGAACGGAGATATCCTTTTCTGGAATCATACTTTAAACTGCAGCTATGAGCTCAGCAGCATGGGGATCCGAGTGAGTCCCGAAAGCCTGGACCGGCAGCTTACCGAGGCAGGGTGCAACGACCGCCGGAATCTTCCTTTCCATAAGGCTCTGCTGGCGGGAGAACTGCCCTACACCATCGGCGGCGGCATCGGCCAGAGCCGTCTTTGCATGCTTCTTCTGGGCAGCGCCCATATCGGAGAGGTGCAGTGCAGCGTCTGGGATCAGGATACCCGGGAGAAATGTGCCAGAGCGGGAATTCCTCTGCTGTAAAAAACGCTCCAAAAGGAAATGTACGCTTCCTGTAAGTTTCCCTTACAGTTATGTTAGAAGAGGGTGCTGCTCCATCATGAATTTCATGATGAAGCAGCACCCTCTTTAAAATGATCCTTTTTTATCTGTCACTGCTGTATCACAATGCCTGCTTCTGTCTCCGTCTCAGCATCCAGCAGCCCCGGATAATCATCGGTAAACTCGTCGCTTACTTCTACCTTGTTTTCCGCGTCATTATCGCTGTTGTCACTGATGCTGCCGTTTCCGTAAATGGTATTGTGCAGCTTCTCAATGGTGGTCTCCCACTGGGGAACCAGCATATCCTGGCTGTCCACATAGATAACATCGTACATATTGTCGTAAGGAATACGGTCCTGCACAAATTTATACTGCAGGATCTCCGGCGCCTTTGTCACCAGATCCCAGATCTCCGTCTCCTCCACATTGTGGGTTACCAGAGGCAGTACATCCTTCACAAACTGGGTAAGCTGGGCCACATCCATGCGCTTTACTTCCTCAATAATCTGGGAAATCACGTATCTCTGGCGCTCGGTTCTGGCATAATCGGAATTTCCCACATACCGGTTTCTGGCATAGGCCACCGCCTGCACGCCGTTGCAGTGGTAAACGCCGCCGCCGGGCAGCACATAGTCATAGCCGTTCAGTCCCAGGGTGTTGCACATATCCAGCATATAGCCGTTGGCCACTTCCACTTCCGCGTCGGTCATCTCCAGATCAATACCGCCCAGGGCGTCGATAATCTGGATCATATTTTCAAAGTCCACCGCCGCGTACCGGGATACATCCACCTTATAGGTATCTGTAATGGTTTCTGTCAGCAGGGGGCCGCCCCCAAGAGCGTAAGCGGCATTCAGCTTATTATAGCCGTATCCGGGAATATCCACGTAAGTATCCCGCATCAGGGAAACTACGCTGACCCGCTTGGCGGTATGGTTGATGGATACCAGCATCATGCTGTCGGAGTTTCCGTTCCAGGTCTTGTCCCTTCTGTCCACGCCTACCAGCAGCAGATTATAAACATCCTCGTCTTCCACCGTATCCACGTCGCTTAACTGGTTCATCTGCTGATGGATCTCGTTCAGTTCACTCTCATCCAGAACCCGGCCTTTTTTCTCCTCCGCGCTGACGGTTTCCTTGGCTTCCTCGGGAAGCTCCTCCACCTGCACGGTCTTCACATCCTCATCCGCCACAAAGTTCGTACTGCTGATCAGCTCATGACCGATGGTATAAATCAGAACTCCGCCTGCCACTACGATAGCCAGAATAATACACAGGCTGATGCCCATGATCTTTTTCCAGCTGGGGCCCTGTTTTCTGTGATTGTGATTCATCAACGGATTGTCATCGTATCGTCTTGACATTTTCTTTTCCTCCTGAAATGTGTCATTCCCGGCTTATCACGTATCCTGTGCTTTTTATGTTCGCGTCGGTATTTTCCCGGAAGCGTTCCTTCTTATTCTATCCTGAAACCCGGAAAAATACTGTATTCTCGCCCTCAGGCTAAAAAAAAAGATTTCTGATTGCTCAGAAATCTTTTTATGCGGAAGATGGGACTTGAACCCACACGATCTTAACGACCACAGGCACCTGAAGCCTGCGCGTCTGCCAATTCCGCCACTTCCGCCCGCTTGTTACAAGTGAACTTCGCAACTCACAGGTAATATAATACCAAGGGAGGTCAAAATTGTCAAGCACTTTTTTTCTTTTTTTCACCGTTTTTTTATTGCCCCTTTTTCCCCTGTAAAATGGAGCCTGACAGCCCGCTTCCGGGGCGTATCCGGAAAAAATAATAACCTGCTCCCAGACAGTCGGCCAGCAGCCAGCCAATGGGTACTGCCCACCAGATTCCCACAACCCCCACGGCAGGCACTGCGGAGAGCCCGTAGGCCAGGCCTACCCTGGTTCCCAGCGAGATCACTGTCAGCACCACGGACATTCCCGGCTTTCCGATGGCCCGGTAAAGTCCGTACAGCAAAAACAGAACCCCGATCATAAAGTAAAAAGAGCCCTCAATCCGCAGATAGCGAACCCCCTCTCTGATTACGCCGCTCTCCCCCGCGTCAATAAACAGAGTCATCAGCGGCTCTGCGAATACAAATACGGCCAGAGAAACTGCCGCGCCAAAGGAAAGGGAGGCCATTACCGCTCCCCGGATCCCTTTTCGTATCCTCTCCTCCTGCCCCGCCCCAAAATTCTGGGCCACAAATATGGAGAACGCGTTGCCGAAATCCTGTACCGGCAGATAGGCGAAGGCGTCGATTTTTACAGCGGCGGCAAAAGCCGCCATAATCGTGGTGCCAAAGCTGTTGACCAGTCCCTGGACAGCCAGAATGCCAAGGTTCATAATGGACTGCTGCAGACAGGTCAGGGCAGAAAAGCTGGTGATCTCTCTTATCCTGGCAAACCGAAGGCGTACCCCTTTCTCCCTTCTGAACAGATGGGGAAATTTTACTCCTGTGTAAACTGCAATCCCGATTCCTGAAACATACTGGGAAATCACCGTCGCCTCCGCAGCGCCCGCCACCCCTCTTCCAAGACCTGCCACAAACAGCAGATCCAGGCCGATATTCAGGCAGGCGGATACCGCCAGAAACAGCAGGGGCACCACAGAGTTTCCAAGGGAGCGAAGCAGGGAAGCGAAGAAATTGTACAGAAAGATGCCGATCATCCCGGCAAAGATTACGATCAGGTACTCCCGCATCAGTCCCACCAGATCTGCAGGCGTTCGCAGTGCCCGGATAATCCAGTCAATGCCGGCAAAAATCACTATATTCAGAACAAGCGTCACGGTTCCCAAAAGAACAAAGGAAGCCAGTATCCCCTCTTTCAGGCCCCGGGAATCCTTCTGTCCGAAACGGATGGAAAAGACGGTGCCGCTGCCCATAGCCAGTCCGAGCAAAATAGAAGTAAGAAAGGTCATGAGCGAAAAGGCAGAACCCACGGCTGCCAGAGCATCCGCGCCCAGGAATCGTCCTACAATCAGTGTATCCGCTATATTGTAGCACTGCTGCAGCAAATCTCCCAGTATCATGGGAACCGCAAAACGCAGCATGGTTTTCATGACCGGCCCTTTTGTCAGTTCGTTCTCCATTGTGTTCCGCCTCTTTCATATGTTCATTTCTGTTTTCAACGAAAAAAGGATACTCCCTGGGAAGTATCCTTTCTATATTATACATACCTTCAAAACCACATACAAAACATTTTCCTTCATCCGTTTAACCCTGCGCGCTTCGATCGCTGAGCACTCGTGAGCTTCGCTCACTCGTTCAGTTTGCTTCGCAAACTTCTCCGCCGTCCCACCCATGTTTCGGAACGTTCCGTTCCTCCTCATGGCTCTGACGGCTCCTCAGCTCTCTTC
>DVOS01000073.1 GCA_018713435.1 Candidatus Merdiplasma excrementigallinarum | reverse complement strand
CCTCCTTTTTCAGTTCCACCCCGTCAGGCCTGCGCCATCCCTTCAGCCGTTTGAAAATCTCCGTCAGAAATTCCTGATGAAAAACAGGATTCCCCAGCAGTTCCTCCCGGCAGAAGCGAAGCACCGGTTCGTACACCGTCTCCGGCTCCTGCTCCTTCACTTTTCCCTCTCCCGCCAGTTTCAGAAGATGGAAGGACAGCTCCTGAAATTTCCGGCTGTTCTCCAGCATCTCTTCCGTGATCCGGCTGTAATAGTCATCCACATTGACAACGGACAGCAGCTTTTCCTGTCTCTGGGCGTTTTCTTCCAGAATATCCCGGATATGGCCGGTGAGCTCCCCGACAGCCGTCTGGGCCATCCTGCGGCACCGTCCGTACTTATCCCGGATGACGCGGACAGCCGCTCTCATCTCTTTTTGCCGCAGCCGTCTGGCCTGGACGTTTTTCTCCTCCCATAAAAGCCGCAGGTATCCCACCGCCAGCTGAAACAGGGTAACGCTCTCTTTCGTATAGGAAACCTTCTGTCTGGAAAGTCCCCGGCATTTCGTCTCTTTCCATTTTTCCAGCTTTGTCCGGGCTCCCTGGCAAAGCTTCTCCGTCTCCTCCAGGCAGGCCTGCAGGCTCTCCTCCAGCTTCTGCAGCACCATCTCCGTCTCCACGGCAGTCAGCCGGTGAGAAAAAGACTGCTGTTCAATCCGCTCTTCCAGCCCTCTGGCCCACTCCCGGATCTGATCTTGGATTTCTGTCATTCCGGTTCCATTCAGTTCCAGGTACAGGTCCAGGTTTCGCCCGTAAAATACCTCCACTGCCTCCCCCTGGGTCAGGTTCAGCAGTTTTTCCTCCATCTGGTTTCTGCTGCGCAGGGTGCTCTGCCACTCCGTCTCCCCGTACCACAGCCGCTCCAGTCCTTTCCGGGCCAGGTTATCCAGATCCTTTTCTCCCGCACCGAAGTCCTCCCGGATCCGCTCCGTATCCAGGTTCTCCCGCACCCGGCACAGCCGGTTCCATACGCTGCGGCAGACGGCCAGAACCATCAGCTGCTCATGGACATCCAGGCTTATGGAACCCACCGAACAGAAGGCGCCGGGCTCAAGCCCCACCACAGCCCCCACGTTGGCGATGGCATTGCCAAAATCCCTGTCATCGTACAGAGAGGCTCCGTCCGTCCGCTCCGGCAGCCCACATTTAGCCACCATCAGCAGTGCCGCAGCCTCATACGGTTCGCCGGGAGAGCAGATTCTCCCCCGGCTGTCCATGTTGGAAAGTATATAGGCCAGGGAGGCTTCTCCCCGCCTGATCATCCCGTCCGCCTCCTGAAGCGTCAGGAAACTGGAAGCCTGGCGCTCCGGCGCTTTCCGGGCGAAAGCGCTCTGATCTGTCACCAGATACAGGTCCGTCTGAATCTGAATGTCAAAATACCGGCCCAGCTCCTTCTGAAGGAATTTCCACAGAGGATGCAGCAGGCCCGCGTCCGCCTCGTCCGGTTTGATAAAGAAGTTCAGCCGCAGGCAGCCTATATCCCGGAAATTTTCCCGCAGGGCGGCGTTGTACACGCCGGCGGCAAATCGGCAGAGCGCCTCCTTCACATCCTCCTCCGGTCCCTTCTGCCGGAGGCTGTGATACGCCTCCACGCTCCAGACCGGACCATCCTCCGCAGATAAGCAGAATATATCCTGGCTAATCTGCCGGCTGCTCATCCAGAACACGGCATTCTCCAGGCTGATATACCTGGAGAGCCCCCGTTTGAGGGCTTCCGTCTCCTCCCCGGAAAAGCAGCCCAACAGCACCAGCACGGCAGGGCATTTCCGGTCAAGGCCGTTCTTTCGCCCGCTGTAATCTTTTCCCTCCGTTTTCCGGATATAATCTACAAATCCCATCTATCTTACCACTTTCTTCCGCTGGGCTTTGACGGCCCCAGCATATTCATCACATTGTCGGCGGACTGTTTCAAAATCTGGTAGGAGGAAAGGATCTTCTCTCCATCCGCCATATCCTTCCAGCCATATTTAAAGGCCTGGCTCTCTGTGGGCTCTTTGATCCTCACCTGAGTAAAGTCCTCAAAATCTGCCCGGAGCCCCGCGATATCCTCTGTAGCGTGAAGCAGACTTCTGGCTTTCTCAGACAGCTGATCCCGCACCGTATCCTCCAGGCCCATAAAGGCGTTCAGCAGATAGTGCTCCGCGAAATTGGCCTGGGCGCCGGTAAGGCTGATCAGGGGCTGATATACCCCCTTATAGTCCTCATACACATAATCCGTAAATTTGGGGCAGCTGATCAGGCCTAAAAGCCGGCAGAGGATAAAACTCTCGGCGCTGCTGTCGTCCACCACCCTGGATTTGATCTGCTCCAGGATCTGAGCGCAGCGCTCATGGTCCTCCACCATCTCTTTGATCCGATCGCGCACCTTGAACATCTGGATGAAGATAATCTCCTCATACTCTTTCTTCAGTTCCGTGTGGTTATCATCCGTCACCATCTCCGTCCGGGTCAGGGTCTCGCTGCATCTGGCCGCCGGATTTTCCAGCCGTTCCTGCAGGGCCCTTACCAGTCTGCCTCCTTCATTGGAGGGAATGGCGGCACTCTCATCCGGCTTTACGCCAAACTGCTCCAGGATCTCCTGCCAGCCTGTCTGTTCGCCCCAGCGGCAGGTCATCGTTCCCGCCATGGGATTCTCTGTCACATAGCCGTACGCCAATCCTTTTGCCAGCACGCCCCGGTAAAAGTCATTGATCTGGCGCTCTGTGGGATCGTCAAAGGCCACCCACTCCGTCTCCGGATAGGGGGAGGGCAGATACTTCCAGTCCACCTCATTGTAGCTGTTCTTTTCATACAGATGCAGGCCCGGCTTCTGCTGATGGGTTTTATATTTCTCGTAAAAATGCTTCAGGTCCGCATACAGGCTTAAGGGCGTGGCGCTTAAGAAGTTCATCATGAAAATCCGGTCGTTGATGCCGCTGCCCTTTACGATGCTGGCCGCGCCGCCTACTGTCACCGTGGTAGCCGCCACATTTTTCGCCGCCTGCAGAAGCTGGGGCGAATTGGAGGGCACGGAGATAAAGGAATAGCTGGGCTGGGTCACCGCACCGGTGCTGAACGCATGGTCGATGGGGAAATGGACCTGGGCCCGTTTGCGCAGCTCCTGGATAATCTCATCGCAGTACTGGTTCAGCGTCTTATTCTGAGACTGGGCAATCATGGCAAGGAAGAAGTCCATGCTGTGATTCAGGATGTTGTTAAACTGCTTGTAGATAAAGCCGTTGATGTTTTCCACCACATCCTCTTTCCGGTTTCCCGTCCAAAGCTCCGTATTCTCAAACAGATAGTGGTAGAAGTTGGCCACTACCTCCTGCAGGTTCACCGCAAACTCCGGGTTGTTCTCCATCCGGGCCTCCACCTCCCGGATAAAGGCGGGGGTATCCACCAGAGACCAGGTAAGGGTAGTTCCCTTCTCTCCTTTTATCTCCACCGCATTGGTCTTGATCTTGCCGTACTTGTCAAAAATCTTCACCAGGGTATCCAGAAGTTCCGCCACAATATCGTAAATGTGATTGTTTTTCTCTGTCAGGGTGTTGGCGGCTCCGGAGCAGTAGCTGGCGGCATAGCCGTAAAGCTCGTTCCGGAACTTGGCGTTGTACCAGGCGTTCATGGCGTCCAGGTATTCCTGCAGTTCCTTCTTATGGCCCATGATGGAGCTGCCGTTGCGGATCTTATTCAGGGCCGCGTTGGCGTTCCCCTCCAGCACGTTCATCTGCTCCGGCTGCAGGATCTCTCCCATAAACTCCGCGTTCATCCGGCGAAGGTCCGTGATCACGCTGCGCCGCTGGGGATCCGCGGTGTAAAGGCACTGCTGGGCAAAAACAGGACCTTTCGTCAGATCCAGGAAGATCTGATTGATCAGGTTGTTGTCATCCCGGATCTGTTCCTCCAGTCCCTCCTGCATCAGCTTGAAGTTTTCTTTGATCACCTTCTGCTGGGCGGCAAAAGCCGTCTCATACAGCTGGATCACCTGGGGTGCCCGCTCCTTCACCGCCTTATAATCTACCCGGCTGGTGTCCGGGAACTTCACTCTGGCCCGGCCGCCGTTTACCACGGCTCCCTTGCTCAGCTTAAAGAAGGCCAGGAGCTGATCCACGTCCTCGTTCTGGGGACGAAGATCCCAGTAGCGCTGTACCTCCTGGAATGCCTTGTAGGTCAGGTAGCTCATAATATCATCAATGGGCAGTCTGGCGGAGGAGGCTCCCGCGATGCTGTACAGGTAGGATACAGGATGGCGCAGGTTCCCCAGCTGGGTCTTATATGTATTAATATTGCTCACTTCATTGCTTAAGAAGGACTGAATGGAAAATCCGGTGTAGTCCGCCGCGCCGTCGTCCCCCAGCACAAAGTTGAAGATCGTTTCGGCGGCCACGTGAATCACTTCCGCGTAGTTTTCATCTCCCGTTCCGTAGGAAGTTCCGTTCACATCCCTGCTGGACATGAGCAGGCAGATATCATAGGGAGGAATGGGCTTCTCCCCGGTCATGCCGGTGCGCAGGGTACCGTAGGTCTGGACAAAGGTATCCCCCACCTCCTCGATCTTCTGCAGATAATCCAGTTCTTTTAAGGCGGCATAGCCGTTGGCGTAGATGCTCTCCCGCTTTACATTGTCCACTCCGGATTTTCCCGCGTTCACATCCGGCATAAACAGGATGCCCACATTCCGCACGGGTCTGCCGTCGTTGGTCTCGGAAACGGCTTTCACCAGGTAGGGCATATCCAGGAAGGTGCCGCTTCCGGTACCGCCGCTGATGCCCGCCAGGATAAACACATACATGGGAACATTGGTATCAAAGCCGCTGGTGGCTTTCTTAATCTTGGACTCCAGGATGGTCTGCACCTTGGAAAGATTCTGCATCAGCAGCAGCCGGCCCAGCTGCCGCACGGCGCCGGCGCCGGAAATCACCGTCTGGGTATCAATATTGGTATTCAGCCAGCTGTTGATATAGGGGGGCAGAAGCTCCGGGTGGGCCAGCACCGGCTGCACATGGGGCATAGTATAGATCTGGATCTCCCCCGCCGTCTTGTTCAGGTACATGCCCTGATAGGATTTCTTTTCCTCTCCCTCATCGGTATCAATGCCCAGGTATTCAATATTTTTGGGCTTATCCGTATATTCCCCGTCTTTTTTTTCGCTCTGGATCGTGTCATAGATCAGCTTTTTGGTGATGCGCAGGGCATCCATACCGGTTCCCCCCAGGCCGATAATCAGCACCGGGGCTTTCACCGCCGTAGCCTTGGCCGCGATGGCATGAAGCCTTCCTCCGGTCTCCGCGTCCAGGGATTCCTGAATCCTTTTTTTGTACTCTTCACTCAGTCCCATAACTTTTCTGTATCCTTTCTCTTATTTATTCCCGCGGCCAGCGGGCCTGGCAGCCATGCCTTCCTGGATATCCGGCCCGCGCCGCGAAAGTCCTATCCCTACATAAAGGGCTGGGTCTCCTCATACCGGCAGCAGATGGTGCAGGGCCCCTCCTGGGTCTGGCATACGATCTGGAAGCTGTCTCCGTCCCGAAGCCGCAGTTTTTTCACTTCGTTCTGGAAGGCATCCAGCACCGCGCACTGTCTGGCCGTGCTCTGAAGCATCACACAGTTTTTGCCGCCCCGGATCAGGATCCGGTTCAGATCCACAAAGGCCACGGAGGGCTCCGTCACGATCATGGACATAAGCACCTTCTTCTTCTCAAATCCCAGAGGAAATTCCGTCTCATCCGCCGAGCCGAAGGAGCTGTCGTCCTGGAGGTACCAGTACAGATAGCCGTCCAGCTTCTTTCCCTTATTCACCAGGATCAGCACAATCAGCAGCACGATCAGGGCCACCAGCACCACGGCCAGGATGATAATCGGAATGATATTGGGAAGAAAGCCTCTCACTTCCACCGCCACGGTCTGGCTGGCGGTCACACCCTCCGGTGAGGTAGCGGTGATCGTCAGGTTGGCGGTTCCTTTTTTGGCTCCCTTCAGTTCCAGGATGGAGCTTCCGCTCTCCACCTGGGCCTTCGCGATGGAAGGATCATCCAGCGAAACGCCGCCGTCGTAGCTTAAGGCGTTGCCCTTGCTGGACTGGAAATAGGTATTCAGATCAATATTTTCTTTTGTCAGCGTCACCACCGGGCCGTTCAGCACGATGGGGGTGGGCATGGGAGTGGTCGTAATCGTCTCCGGCAGAGCCGCCGAGGTAAAAGTAACCGGCTCTGACTCCCGGTACATGGTATCACTCTCCGCAAAGGCGGTGATGGTTACCGTCTCCTGGGGATTTAAGGCCACATTGCTGGAAAATACGCCGTTCCCGTAGGTCATGGGATATTCCGTAACCGTACCGTCGCTTCTGCCTACTCTGGCCACTGCGGTAAACTGGGCGTAGAGAGCGTCGTCTGTCAGGGGCGCCCCCTGATTCTCAAAGTAAGCCGTAATAGCGGCTCCCCCGTTCTGGTCGTCCGCCACCCCGATCTGCAGGATCACCTTATAGTTAAACAGAAGGTTCACATGTACCTGGCATCCTGCTTCTCCCCGCAGCAGCAGCGTCCAGTCCCCGGCCTGGGGAGAGAGAAGCTTCAGCATGGTGTACTGGTCGGAGTTGCTCTGGATCAGCCTCTCTCCGTCCACCGGCACCTGGCTGCCGGAGGGACCCTGCAGGATCACCTCGTCCAGCTGCTGGGAGGAGAGCATCACAATGTTGGCCTCCATCACACTGTCGTTGGGGATGGTAAAGGGCACCGTCTCATACTGGTCGCTGCTCTGGATGGTCACATCCCGTCCGTCAATTTTGGATTCCACGAAATCCGCGAAAATTTCATTAAAAATATTGGGAAGCTCGCCGGCAGACGTAACCGAGTACTGTTTTCCCCCTGTATCGTTTGCCATCTTCTGAATCAGTTCCTCATCCAGGGTCCCGTCCGCGTTCAGGCCGATGGAATAGATGGGGATCCCTGCCGCCGCCGCGTCGGCTGTAGCCGTATCCGCCTGCTGCCGGGACGTGGCTGCCGCTTCCTCCGCCAGGCCGTCCTCTCTGTGGACCACGCTGAAATCAATGTTGCCGTCTGTGAAAAACAGGATCATTTTCCGGTTTCCCACATCGCCGCCGTTGTTCAGTATCTCCATGGCTTTCTGCATGGCCTGTCCGATATCCGTATCGCCCCCGTAGGACAGGGCTGATATGGCGCTTTTCACGCCCGCCTTGTCAGCGGTGGAATTAATATCCGTCAGGTTCACCACGTTTCCCAGCTGATCGGAGAAAGGAACCAGGCCCACTCTGGAGCCGGAAGATTCCATCATATCCACAAACAGCTTGGCCGCTTCCATGGCCACCCCTTCCGGGTCAGCGCCTCCTCCTTTGGAATTCTGCATGGATCCGCTGGTATCCATGACGATCACCACGTCCATGCCGCTGGAACCGTCCAGGTCATCCGCCAGCACCGTCAGTCCGCCAAGAAGCAGGGCAAACAGCGCTGCCAGCCAGATTATGCCTTTCCTCGCAAGTTTCATTTTTTCTTCCTCCTCTTTCACTTTATCTCAAACGTACTCCGCATAATTTCAATTCCGTAAGAGCCGCCTCCCGGCTCTCTCCCCCTTTCGCGTCCTCCAGGGTGATCTCCACGGTGGAAGCCGCTATATCCGGTATTCTCACAAAAATACCGAAGGGTTCATAGACATCCGGCACAGAAAAACTGTACTCCCTGGTCTCGTCAAACACCAGGCGGAGTTTTTGGGGCCGTCCCCGATCCTCATAGGTTCCCTCCGTCTCTACATCTCCCGGCACCAGGTACAGATACTTAAAGCGGCAGCCGGAGGCATATTCCAGCCGGATAGTGTCCCCCTCCTGAAACAGGCAGGCGTCCATCACCTGTCCGTCTGTCATTCGGTCCAGATCCTCATATTCTCTGGGATTTCCCTCCCGGTCTGTCACCGACACAGAAGCTGCCGGCAGTTCATCCGCAAGATGCACCCGGCACTGGGTGGCCCGTATAAATCCCTCTCTTCCCCAGTCATCCGTCACGGCGTACCAGATCAGTTCGCTGCCAAAGTCATAGGCGCAGCCGCTGGTATAAAGGGTGGTATCCTCTTCCGGATAGGTCCCCAGGATCGTGTTGCTGCCAACCTCCGTAAACAGCATGGCGTCCGTCCCCAGGGTCCGCAGAGTCAGCTGTATCTCTCCTGCCAGCTCCTCCATGGAGGCTGTCTCATAAACGGGAACGGTTCTGTGGTCCAGATCTCTTCGCTCCAGTTCTGCGCGCACCGTCTCCCGCAGCCTTGCCAGAGGTTCTTCCGCCCCCGGGATCAGTTTACGGGGACAGGCCAGCAGCAGGCAAAAGCAGGTCAGCAGCATAACCGCCAGGTGAAGGGGCCGTATGGTGCTGCAGATTTTCCTGTTTCTTTTTTCCAGGAACCAGGCAGCCTCCACTCTGCCCGGCTCGGCCTCAGCCCCTTCTTCCTCCGCCGGTTCTTTATGGTTTTCCGGCTCCAGGATCATGGCTTTCATCAGTTTTCGGAACCGTCCGGCATCCCGGAAGCTTCCGTCTGTATGTCCCTGCCGGTCCATCTGCTCCACGCAGAGCCTCCACTGGCGCAGCAGCCTGACCCGTCCGGGTTCTCTCGCCATCCATAAGATGGAGCGGATCAGGAACCATACCGTTACCGCGGCTCCCAGTCCCGCCGCCGTCAGGGATACCGGATCCGCCAGAAGCGCCGGCCACGCGGCGGCGCCAAGCAGCGCCTGAAGCAGGGCCGCAGCCAGCAGGCAGAGCATAATCCCCTGCTTGACCCAGAAGCCCCTGCTGTCTGCTTTTTGATTCAGCAGCTTTCCGTAAAGGCTTATGATCCGGGCTGTCCCTGTCTGGAACTCTTCTTTATTCTTCTGTCTGACGCTGGCGGCCTCCCTCACCCAGTCCTCCAGGCTGGCCTCCATCCTGTCATACAGTTCCCTGGCATTTTTTTCCCACTGAAGCCCTCCAAACTCCAGAAAGATCTCCATGGGCACGCGGATTCCTTCCCGGTTGGGATAAAAAAAGTACCGGAAGCTCTCCGCCAGTATCTCGGCCTTTTTCCCGGTCCCTCCCGTACCGGCAAGGGGATTTCTCTCTGACAGCTGAACAAACTGCCTGTAGCACTCTTCCATCTTTTTGGTTTCCTCATCAGATGAAAGGCCGCATTCTTCTATTTTCTTTTTCAGTGCCCTGGCCTCGCCGGTCAGGTACCGGTAATGTCCCGTGTTCTGCTTCAGCCATCGAAGGTAGATGGCCGGTATCTCTTTTGTCTCCATACGCACAAACTCCCGGCAGAGTTTCCGGCGTCTCTTTCCGCCGCCGGATACCCTTTTATTATATTCCCGGGCCGGGGGAATCGCAATTCCCTTTTCCCGAAATTTCTCTTTATCCCACCGTTTGGGGATCCTTTTCAAAATGCTGGTAATCTATCGGATTTTCCCAGTCGCCGCCCCATGCAAAGCCTTTTTCGGCAAACAGCCGGTAGCAGAGGTCTTCATGGTCAATCATGTGCTCTCCCGGTCCCGTCCGGTCAATATAGGGGGCCGCGTTTTCATGATAATAAACGCCGTTCTCCACATAGGGGTTCTGCTGGGGATTAATATCTATGGCGCAGCCGTAAGCGTGATTGGACAGGCTCTCTCCTCCCGTCACTTTTCTGAAATTAAAAGCGGAGGTGTTGTTCATCTCGCAGGAGAGAGTATCGTCCGCCTGAAAATCATCCACCAGATACATGGAGTAAATCTCGTATTCCTGCTCATACAGCTCTCTGAAAATCTCCAGACAGTCCCGGGCAATCGCCTGGTTTACCATCAGCTCCCCCACCTGCACCTGATGGTCAAAATTGTAGTGGAGCACCTTCAGGTACCGCAGTCCCTCCCGGGGAACCGTACAGTCCTCCTTGTAGGACTTCCCGTAAATCCGGGCAAAAATCTCATCCGATATCTCATAGATCTGAAAAAACGCGTCCGTATTTTTCGCTGCCTGCCCCTCTGCCAGCACCGTGCCGGCGGGTATCCCGGCCGGATCCGTCATTTCTTCTTCTGTCTCTTTTTCTGTTTCTTTTTCTGCCGCCTCCTGCTCCAGCAGGAAAATCTGCTCCTGCAGGCGGCTGATCTCTTCCCTGGACGCCTCCAGCTCCGCTTCCATTCTTCTGCAGTCTTCCTGCAGTGTCTGCCAGTTGTCATACCAGACGCCGGCCAGCCACCCGGCCGTCAGGGACAGGGCCAGAAGAAGAACCGCCAGGGCGATCCATTTTATCCATCTCATACGTTCTCTTTCCTGCCTTTCCCGCTACACGGCGCTGCCGTATATGCCAATCTCCGCAATGCAGGTGTCGTCCCAGGTATCTCCGGCATAAACGCTCTCAATCGTAAAGCGGATTCGGCTGCCCCTTGCCGTATCCGGGAAATCCTTCAGGCCGGTTTCCGCTTTCCCGTCCCCGAATGTATGGGTATAGTCGAACGTCATCTCTTCTCCTTCCCAGACCGTGATCCGCAGATCCATGGGCCGGTTGTTGCCGTAGAAATAGTCGGTGTCCTGACTGTCATTCCAGTTTCCCAGCCAGAGGTGGATCTCTCCCATCTGATAGGTGCGGTCCAGGTCATATTCCACCCACTCTCCGATGCCGCTGCCGTCTGCTCCCTCCTGCCAGGAGGTGGTCAGGTTCCCGTCCACTGCCGCCCAGGCGGAGTTGTCTCTTCCCTCCTGGGAAATCTGAGAGCTGGATCTGGCGTCCAAAATCCCGGCCTGTATCCATCCTCCCCCCTCCGGGGCGGATGTCTCTGACTGGGGCGCGGCGGTCTGGTCCTCCGACGGCTGAGTCCAGCCGCTTTCGGTTCCCTCCTCCCCGCCCTGGCCGCTGTTTGTTTCCAGAAGCGAAGAGGCGCTTATTCCGTTTAAAAACCGCTCTTCCTGCACCGGGAGAGTAAGAAAATTCCTGACCAGCCCGTATCCGGCCGCGGCCTCCGCTGCGATCAGGAAAAGCGCCAGTACCCGGTATCCCTGTTTCATCTCTCGTTCCCTCATGATTTTGCCAAATTTTTATGCACAAACTTCCCATTAATTGTACCATATTTTCACGTTTATTCAAGAAAATTGAATGAAATAGAAAAAAATATCTATCTGCCGAAAATAATTTGCTTTTTCTTTATGCTATGCTTATAATAAAAATTATGAATATCACCAGGAAAGGGGAACGATCATGCGAAAAGGGGGAACTCAGCGAAATTATCCCGTTCGGAAGGAACCTGCCGTAAAGCGAACCCGCCGCCTGAAGCCTAATTATCGCGCCATCATCGGCTGCAGTGCGGGAGTGGTTCTTGTTGCAGCCGGCATCTCAGGAGGTTTCCTGCTCCACGGCCTTTTGAACAAGCCCCAGACAAACGACGCGGACGCGTCTGTTTCCGAGGCTATCATCACCGAGGCTGTTACAGCCCCAAAAGCGCCCTTGCGGGAGAGCGTTACGGAGGCCGAATCCGGTCAGACAGAGAGCCTTTCAGAAAAGATCACAGAGATGGATACGGAAGCTTCCTCCCTGTCCGCCCGGGAGACGGAGGACGCCTCCTGGATCAGCGCCTTTGAAGAGGACGCCGCGAAGTGGATCGACGGCATGACTCTGGAAGAAAAGCTGAATCAGCTGTTTATTGTCACGCCTCAGTCCCTTGTCCAGACAGACACAGTCACTCAGGTGGGGGAGACGACCCGGAACTGCTATGAGGCGGATCCGGTAGGCGGTATCCTGCTGGGCGCCAGAAACAACGGCTGGACGGCGGACACCAGCCTGGCCGCCATGCACGGCCGTTTCGATGATCTGAGCCGGCAGTCCTGCCAGGTACCCATCCTCACCTTTGCTTTTCCCTCTGATCTGCGGGACAGCAATCTTTTGGAGATGGACCAGAACTGGCAGCCTCTCCCTGTAAATGACGCGGATCTGAAGGAAAACGGCATCAGTATCCTGGCCGCCTCCGACTACACAGGCGAAAATCCCATCCGGGAGCTGGAATTTACCGATACAAACGGAAAAACGAATGCCCTGCGGGCAGAGCTTCTGGCCGATGAGGATCTGAAGCTGCGCACGGTTGACATCGCACCGGAAACCGATACTTCTTCGGAGACCGGCGCTTCCACGGAAACCGATGCTCCCTCAGAGACCGGTACTTCCACGGAAACCGATGCTCCCTCAGAGACCGGTACTTCCCCGGAGACAATCGTTGGCGCCGGTTCCGGCACCGCTTCCTCTCCGGAGACAGATGAGCCGGCAGCCAAAACCCAGCCTTCTTCCGGTGCCGTTTCCCAGTCCGAATCGGGCGCCGGGCTGGAAACAGAAAACGCCGGCCGGACTACTTCTTCCCAGGAGGGACAGGGGACGTATCAGTCAGTAGCCGAACAGACCAAGCCAACGGAGAACGGTTCCCGCCCCGCTGAGCCTGACCCGGAGCCGGAAACCTCTTCCCCAGTCCGGACAGGTTCAGAGTCAGAGCCGGAAGCGGTTTCATCCCTTCAGACTGACTCGGAGTCGGATGCAGCTTCATCCCTTCAGACTGGCTCAGAGTCAGCAACGGCTCCATCGTCAGAAGCCGCCTCCCCGGAGACCGCCGCCGCATCAGAGAGCAGCCCGGTTTCAGGGCCTGCGGCAGGTGAACCGGCCTGTGTTATGCTTCCTGACAGTACCGCGTCCATGTCCGAAGCCGAACGGAACACTTTGAACGTAAGGAACCATTACCGGGAATCCCTGATCCTTTCCTGCCCCATAAGAGAAGAACTTTCTTCCGATCTGGCCCTGGCTGCCCGTCAGTCGCTTCTGGCCGGGGCAGACATGATCCTGCTGGCATCAGACGCTGACTTTAGGACTGTCCGGGACACACTGGCAAACCAGATCAGTTCCGGTCAGGAACTTACGGAAGAGATGATCGACGAACGGCTGGTAAAAATCTACGCGGTTAAGATGTACTATTTTGGCGAATAAAAAAAGGCATTTTCATTGCTTCCGGGCCATCCGGTGTTCACCTTGTCCTATCGACACCTGTCCGCAGCATACGGAATATTCCGTCTGCTGCGGAACATCTGTCTCGGACATGTGTACACCTGGATGGCCCGGAAGCATATGTACTCTTTCGCAGTTTTCTCGTAACGGTACAGCCCCATGGCTGAACTGTTACGTTTTCTCTCATAAGTCGCGCAAAAAAGGATGTCACTCCATCATGAATTTCATGATTTTGTGACATCCTTTTTGCGCTCAACTCATATTCTGTTTTATTTCCACACGGCGGAATACACTTTCATGATGGTATTCACCCTTGTGTCGGTTATATTGTTCAGGGCCTGTTGGATAGCGCTATAGGTAAGGGGTCTGGAACTCTTCAGCGACGAGGGGTTCTCGCAGTAGTTTTTAAAGGACTCGGCGAAATACTCGGAGCTGTCCTGCAGTACATAGGTCCTGTTGGCCGCCTTATATTTTGACTTCTCTTTATTGTAGGCATTGGCGATAGCCTGCTTCACAGAAGAAGTGCCTCCCACAAACTCTACAAAGTGTCCCAGTTCATGGTACACTGTGCTGTTGTTCTGCTTTAGGGTGATGGTCTGTTTGGCCGCGTCGAAGCATCCGGAGTAGGCCACGGTGGGTTTTACTTCCACAACAAAGCCCATCTTTTCGTATGCGTTCAGCACTCTGGCATCCGCCCTGCCCGCCACGCTTCTGATCTTATAGGTCTGGGTTCCCGCCGAGGTGGTCTTGGCAGCCGTTTTGGCGGAGGAAGCCGTCTTATAATACTTGGTCGCCGTAGTGGTGGTGGTCACAGTCGTGACTGTGGTCGTCTTGATCGTCTTAATCTTGGAATTTTTCTTGGTGCTGGTCTTAATGGTAGTCGCAACCTTGGTATTGGTTTTTACCTTCTGGGTCTTGCTGGATTTTGTCTTTGTGGTCTTTTTCGTCTTTTTCTTGGTGGTGGTGGCCGTCTTTTTGGCCTTCTTCTTCATCTTGGTCTTTTTCGTTATCTTTTTGGTGGTCACCTTCCGGGTTGTCTTTGTACCGGAAGCCAGCGGCACCTCATCCTCCTGAGCCGTCACCCCCTCCGGATCAATGAACGTTACCAGCTCCGGAATATCCCCGCTGTGGGTAGTCTGATAAGTAAACAGACCCGTTCCGGCCACAACGGCCGCCAGCAGCAGGCACCCTGCCGTCGTCCATACTTTTTTCCTGTCTTTCCAAAAATTCTTTTTCATACACTTTCATCCTTTCGCCTGCAATCACCCACACTGCGTTCTCAGGATGTCATTTCAGGAAGGAACTGCTTCCCGAAATCCGGTTTCGCAAACCAGGCAGCGTATCCGCTCTCTGTGCTGAAATAAAAAACCGCTCATATCATCTCTTTCCTTCAGAGCTGATACAGCGGCTGCCTGACGTACGGCTGTACGCCAATACACATTGCAAAGTACACTGACATATTCCATGGAGGTACAGAATGTGGCAACCGGCTGTCATAGTATCTATATATACCTTAGACCCTCAGCTTTGCGTCCCTGCGTTTCCACAGGTTTGCCCTTGTTCTCTTCTATTTTCGCATATATTTTACGCTATTGCCGGAGAAATGTCAATGAATATTTCCCAGATTTTGAGATTTTTTTAACAAAATATTACTGTCCGACTTCTGCAAGCCACAGCTTAAACGGCTCTGCTTTTGGTGAGGGGATAGACTGAATGATGCGCAAAAGCTGTTCCGTTGTCGCAACGTCAGTTAAATAACGTTTCCCGTCCTTGTGCGATTTCAATTTCAGTTGGTTACAAGATGTAACCAACTGATTTCCCTCGTCTTTCAGCCGTTTTTTCAAAACTTTCCAATAGTTATTCGGATTAGGGCTGTCGGTCAAAACCGCAACAACATCAACAATGGAAAAATACCATTCTTCCTTTTCCTCGTCCCATGCCGTTCTGATTGCTTTGTTTTCAAAAAGCTGCAATTTGTCGTTACTCATTCGCGCTGCTCCTTTCCGGGCAATTTTACAGCCGCCTTGCCAGCATATCCGGGTTTGCCGCATAGGCCAGGGCCGTTTCCCGCTCAATTTTCCCCTCCCGGTACAGCTGCAGCAGGGACGAATCCGTGGAAGTCATCTGGGGACTGGAAGAGGCGTACAGCAGTCCGTCAATCTGAAAGCTCTTGTTCTCCCGGATCATATTCCGGATGGCCGGCGTTACCGTCATGATTTCAAATACCGGAATCATCCTTCCGTCCGTGCCGGGAACCAGCTGCTGGCTCACCACCGCCTGCAGCACCATGGACAGCTGCACCGCGATCTGGCGCTGCTGGTTGGCGGGAAATACATCGATAATCCGGTCAATGGTATTGGCCGCCCCCATAGTATGAAGGGTGGAAAAAATCAGATGCCCCGTTTCCGCAGCCGTCATGGCAACCTGGATGGTCTCATAATCCCGCATCTCCCCCAGCAGAATCACATCCGGGCTCTGGCGCATGGCCGCCCGGAGAGCCTTGATGTAGCTCTCTGTATCGGAGGAAATCTCCCGCTGGGTCACAATGGATTTATCGTGGCTGTGAAGAAATTCCAGAGGGTCCTCCAGGGTAATAATATGTTTTTCCTTGCTGTGGTTGATATAGTCAATGATGCAGGCCAGGGTGGTGGATTTTCCGCTTCCCGCCGAACCGGTCACCAGCACCAGCCCCTTGCCGTAATCTCCCATATGAATCACAGAATCCGGTATCCCCAGCTCAGAGGCGTTGGGAAGCTTAAAGGCAATGACCCGGATCACAGCCGCCAGAGAACCCCTCTGCCGGAAAGTGCTGACTCTGAAGCGGGCCAGCCCCTGTAAGGCAAAGGAAAAGTCATCGTCTCCGGTCTTTAGAAGGCCTTTCTCCTCCCGCTCTCCCGCCAGTCTGTATATATCCCGGATATATTCTTCCAGAAGCGCCGGCGTCAGCCGCTCTTCTCCCAGGGTCCGGATCTCCCGGTTCATTTTATAGGAAATCGGACGGCCTGCCACCAGGAAAATGTCCGACACCTCCATCCGCGTCAGCTGTCTTAAAATATCCTCAATCCCCATTTTCCATCCTCCTTGCGCTTCCCTTAAGTCAGGATCCCGTTCCCAGCAGTTCCAGGGTCTGCTCATTCTCCCAGGGTTCCCGGCTTCTCACATTCCACGTCACAATCTCCCGGAAGGACTCTTCTTCCCCTGCCTCATAGGACGGACGCACCGCCGCCGCGAATACCTGCCGCTCCTGAAGCGGTATCTCCCAGCAGACACAGCCGTCTTCCCATTCCGCGTCCTCCCAGTCTTCGACAGCCTCCCGCACCTGTTCTTCAAAGGTCTCCGGGCTGCTCTCCTTCCCTATGACCCGCAGCTTTTGTTCCAGCTGCAGCAATCGCTTCATCGATTCCTCCTCCGCCTGATAATAGGCAGAGGTCCGCTCCGCCATCTTTTCCGCCATCCGCCATCCCGCCCCGGCGGCGGACAGGGACATGGCCGCGAATGTAACCAGGGCAAGCACCCCGAAAATCATAATCAGGGACGTGGTCCCCGTATTGATTATCATCCTGTTTTTACCCATCCTGTCCCTCCTCCCGGATGCAGATGGGTGCCCGCAGCGTATAAAGTTCTTCCCCCTGCATATCCCGGCTCTCCAGCAGTACGTACACCAGGCCCTCCTCCTGCGTCCGGGTCAGGGTGATCCCATATTCTCCCGCCTCGCTGCCGCAGGGATTCCCCTCCCCGTCAAAAAACAGTTCCGGATTTTCCCCCTCCGTCATCCGGGGATAGTATTCCCGCAGCCCTTCCAGGTCCCCCTGAAGGCCGCGAAGCTGCTGCACCAGGTTCTCCGTGCTGTTAAGCGCCTGCTCCAGCCGCCGGGCGCGCTCATGGAGTCTGGACGAGGCGGCAAAAGCCTCCAGACAGCAGGCCGCCGCTATGGAAAAAAACAAAATCACCAGAATCAGTTCTGTCATAAACAGCCCTGTCCCGGAATGGGCTCTCTCTCTCATGGTCTCCTCCTCAAAAGGCAAAATACCGGCTGCCTGTCTGCCCCTCATGGTCCGTCACAGAAAAAAGCAGCAGTCCCTCCGGCGTCTCCTCCGCCCGGAAATCCTGTGCGGCCCCGATGCGGCTTCCCGCCCCTTCGATGGGTTCCTCACCGGCAGGCACCAGGCTTTCCTTCAGGTACCCTTCCTCCCGGTAGATCCACACCGCGTACCCTTCGGCGGTTTCTTCCGGCACGAGAACCAGCCGGTCCCCCTCTGCCAGCAGCACAGCGTCTCTGTCCGGGCAGGTCCGCAGTTTTTCCGTCAGGTAGGATAACAGCACGGTACTGTCCGTCTGATTCAGCCCGGAGGCGGCGCCGGCATAGATCCGGACCCCCAGAAGCACCAGAAGCACAGAGGAAGCCGCGAATACGGCAAAAAGCAGCCAGGCGAATATCACATCCATGGAATGTCTGTATCTGCCCATGTCCTCCTCCTCTCTTTCTTCCGGCCTTTATCTGGCAATCACCGTTACATCCGGCGGAAGGTTGCTTCCCACCGGCTCAAAATCCACCAGGAACCGCTCTTCATCCCATCGGATTCCGTAATGGTTCCGCAGATAGTCCAGGCTTTCCGGATAGCTCCCTTCCAGGGCGTAGCACAGCGTGACGCTCTGCTCCAGCACTCGCTCTAGGTTCTCCCGCTCCCTGCGCCTGGCATCCCGGTCGATACCGGATACCGCCGCCTGGGACAGCAGCAGGATTCCCAGCGTCAGCGCCGCCGGAATCACAGCAAATCCTCCCGGACTCCTTCTGCCCTTTCTTCCCGAAAAACGATTCATATCCCTGCTCCTTTATCTCAGCCGATCTCCGACATAATACTCATCAGCGGCAGCATCACCGAGAGGAGAATCACGCCCACCAGAACCGCCAGGATGATCACCACCGTAGGCTCGATCATGCTGATCCGGTGCCAGATCTGATCCGACGCCTGCTCCCGGCACTGCTGTCCGATCTGCTCCATCACCCGGTCCAGAGAACCGGTGCGCTGCCCTACCCGGATCATGCGGTTGTGGGTTTTCTCAAACAGCCCCGCCTCAATCACCGCTTCCTCAAAAAAGACGCCCTGCCGGATTTTTTCCATACACAGGCCAATCTGCCGGGAGGTCTGCTCATCCCGGGTAAGCCCCTCCATCAGCTCCATGCTCCGCTCCGGGTCCAGGCCGCTGCGCAGGCACATGGCCAGCCCGGAGGCCAGACGGTACCTGCTTATCTGCCGGTTCAGTCCTCCCTTCCCTCTCTGGAACCAGGAAAGGGACAGATTTTTCCCCCGGTCCGTGCCGAACATCCACAGAAACAAAAGCAGGACTGCCGCAAACAGAACCGCGAACAGGAGGGAATAGTTTCCCATGGCCTCTCCCGCGGCCAGGACCGCCCCGGCCGGCCCCTCCATGTCGGTTCCCAGAGACCGGTATACCGACTGAAATACCGGCATCACTTTCACCATCAGCACAAACAGCACCCCCAGCATCATAAGGAGCATAAAAAGGGGATAGGCCACCGCTCTTCTCACAGTCTGGCCCAGCATCTCCTCCTGCCCGTAATAATCCGCCAGCTCGCCCATCACCTGATCCAGCCTTCCGGACACCTCCCCCAGGCGCACCATCTGACAGGTGTACGCAGGAAACAGGCCGGTCTTTACAATGCCCTGGTACAGGTTCCCGCCCTGCTCCATCTCGCTGTAAATCTCTTTGAGCATCGTGCCGGCAGCCGTCTTTTCCTGATCCTCCATCATCATGGAAATTCCCTCAAAGGCGGAAATGCCGGAACGCAGGATCAGCGCCATCTGAGAGCAGAAGGCAGCCATCTCCTCATTGTTCAGTTTCCTCTTCATATCTCTGCCTCCCTTTCCGTCAGCGCACATACCTGACAATATAGTTGGCGTCATCGGAAGCCAGTTCCTCCACCTCGCCGGTTCCGCCGGAGGAAGCCACCGTGGGGTCCATCATCCTCCAGTCTTTCCCGTCAAACAGGATAATCTGGTCGATCCATCCGGTTTCCTCCAGGTAAATGCTGATCCAGGCATGGTACACATCCTCCGTCAGATACCCGATATTCAGCTTTGTGGGAATCCCAAGGCTTCTCAACATGGCCGTCATAAGGGCCGCGAAGTCAAAGCAGATCCCCGTCCGGATCTTCAGCGTCTCCTCGATATCCGGCAGATACCCGGGACTGACGTCCACCGCCTTCTCATAGTCGTAGGAAATATTCCGGATCACCCAGTGGTAGATTTCTCCCACCTGCTCCAGTTCATCCTCTGTCTCCTCTGTCAGTTCCTTTGCCAGTGAAACCGCCTGATCGTCCGGCGTAAAATCCACATACTGGTTGGGGCAGAGGAAGGGGGCAAATTCATCGGAAAGCTGGAGCTGGAGCATCTGGGCCAGAATGGGAGAATACTGATCGCCCCCCACATTCTCATAGGCGCACAGATAATATTCCCCGTCCCCCGCGGTCAGGGGCAGGGTCACATAATCCGGGGAAGGATCCAGAAAATATTTGTATTCCTCCCCGTCCGGCCCCACCAGCTGTACAAAAAGCCGGGAAGCTTCCCCCGTATAGCATACCATCATGTAGCCAAGGTCCAGATGGGAAATATCGATTACCAGATCCTGGGCGGTAAGGGTCTCCTCTCCGTCCGCCGACGGCATAATCATGCCCCGGGCCCTGCCGCCTCCCGCATCCCTGCCGCACCCTGCCAGCGCCAGCGATGCCGCCAGCAGCCAGGCTATGACGCCCGCCCGCGCTCTTCCTTTTCTTTTAACGGTCATATCCTTCCACTTCAATCTCATCCCCGGCCATCCTCAGAATATCCCGGATCTCCTCCACCGGCATCTCCAGATAGGCGGACAGTTCTTCCACCGATACTTTATGCTCCAGGTCTTCCTCCAGATTCCGGATCGCCTCGCTCAGATGGTTTACCTTGCTGACAATGCCGTTTCCCAGATCCTTCAGGTCTTTCTGTTCCTGAATCACATCCTGCATATACTGATTCACGCTGTTCATCAGCTTCACCTGGTACGCCGCCAGGCTCTCCTGCTCTTCAATCTGGTCCACGGCCAGCAGCAGTCCCACGTTTCCCTCCTGGATCAGATCCTCCGGCAGGCACGCGTCTCCCTCATACTCCCCCGCCAGCTGGCATACCAGCGGCAGATACAGCTCCACCAGACGGCTCTTTGCCGCGGCGTCTCCCCGGGCAGCTCCTTCAAACAGCTCCCGTTCTTCCCCTTCCCTGGGATGGGGAATCCGACGGATCTCCTCCAGGTACAGTTCCAGGGCGCCTTCTTCTCCTTCTTTCTTTCCGGATTCATCCGGCTCTTCTTTTTCCGGCGCGATTTTCTCCAGTTCCCGGGAAAGGGGGGCGGTCTTTGGCTCATAGCCCTCCACTTTCACCTTCTGTCCTGCCAGGTACTCATACACCAGCTCCATCTGCTGCCTGTCCAGATGGGTATTGGCAAAAAACGCGTCAATTTCCTCTGTGGTCAGCCGGTTTCCCTTTGCGTCCGCCAGTTTCAGCGCCTCGCTGAGCATTTCCCGAAATATGATTTTCTGTTCCATCCTGTTTTCCTTCTCTCCTCGTCACATTTCCAGCAGATAGTCCACTGCCGCCTGCAGCTGGGGATCCGTCTGCGGATCCGCCCCGCTCTTTTCCTGTCCGTCCTCCGCACCGGAGCCGTTTTCCGGCTCTTCTGCCGAAATATCCGGCTGTATCCCGGTTCCTTCAATTTTCTGTCCCGAAGGCGTAAAATAATTCTCCGTGGTCAGCTTCAGGGCGGATCCGTCCTCCAGCCTGTAGGTGCGCTGCACCACTCCTTTTCCGTAGGTAACGGCCCCCACCACCGGGCCCAGCTCATAATCCTGTATGGCTCCCGCGAAAATTTCCGCGGCGCTGGCGCTGTTTTCATTGACCAGCACCGCCAGGGGGCCCTCAAACAGCCGCTCCTCATCGGACATATGCTCCTCCCGGAAGCCGGTTTTATCCTCCGTATAGACAATCAGTCCCTCCGGAAGCAGGTCATCCAGGATCTCGCACACGGAATCCAGCGTTCCCCCCGGATTGCCTCTCACATCCACGATCAGCTTCTCCAGGCCCGCCGCTTTCAGTTCTTCCAGGTTTTCTTCAAACTGGTCCACCGTTACATCCGCGAACTCGGAAATTTTCAGGTATCCGATGCCCGCTTCCAGCATCTGGCTATCCACCGTGGGAATCTCCACAGAGGAGAGCTTCACCGTAACGGTCAGCTCCTCTCCGTCCCGTTCCACCGTAAGCTCCGCTTCTTCCAGGCTTCTGATAAGGGCGGCCACATCAGAGGTGTCCATACCGGACAGATCCGTATCCCCCACCCGGAGCAAAATATCATTCTCCCGAAGCCCCGCTTCCATGGCCGGGCTGTTTTCATAGACCCCTGCCACCCGCATCTGGCCGCTGTCAGGATCCTGCAGAAGCGAAATCCCGATGCCCTGATAGGCCCCTTTGGCCGCCTCCTCCATACCGGTCAGTTCTTCAGCCGTATAATAATTAGCGTAAACGTCGTCAAGGCCCACTGCCAGCCCTTTAAAAAGGTAGGCGGACAGTTCCTCCCCGTCTGCCTCGTACAGAAAGCAGTCCTCAATCAGATCCTGAATCTGGGCCAGCTTCCGGATGGTCTCCCGGCTGGTGAGCACAGCGGCTCCCTCCTCCCCGGAAGCGCTTTTCCCTCCCAGGGTGCCGTTAAGCACCAGAAACGCCGTCATCACAAACACGCCGGAAAGGAGAACACCAAAAAAAACGCCCTTCAAAAACTCAGCATTCCGGCCTGAAGCGCGTTCCTGTGTCCACTCCTGATCCTGTATTTCGTTTCGGTCTGTCATACTCCGCCTTTCTTCCGCGTCAGATGGACAATGTCTCCGCCCGGGCGTTCTGCCCGGGCGGCTTTCTGTTTCCTTTAATAATCCTGGTTCTCCATATATTTCATATACTTCACCACCATCAGGGCAATCTTGAAGGTAATGGCGTCCTCAAATACCCGCAGATCCAGACCTGTGGATTTCTGCAGCTTGTCCAGCCGGTAAACCAGGGTATTCCGGTGGATGTAAAGCTGTCTGGAGGTCTCTGACACATTCAGGCTGTTCTCAAAGAACTTGTTGATGGTGGTCAGGGTCTCCTCGTCAAAGTCATCCGGAGATTTCCCCTCGAAAATCTCTTTGATGAACATTTTGCAAAGCGGGATGGGAAGCTGATAAATCAGCCGTCCGATACCCAGCGAGCTGTAGGCGATAATCTGGCGCTCGGAGAAGAAAATCTTCCCCACGTTCAGCGCCATCCGGGCCTCCTTGTAGGAGCGGGAAACTTCCTTCAGTTCCCCTACCACCGTACCGTAGGCAATCAGGGCTTCTTTCTTCCGGTCCTCCGGCAGGGCTTCCATAATCATGGCGGCGGTGCTGTTCATCTCCTCCAGGCCGTCAGACTCTGCCAGCTCCTTCACCACGATAATGCTCTTCTCATCCACGGCTGTAATGAAATCGCCGCTCTTGCTGCCGAACAGGCTTCTCACCAGTTCCAGGGAACTGTTCTCCCTCTCATGGGTGATCTCCAGAATATACACCACCCGTCTGGCCTCCACTTCGATATGAAGCTTTTTCGCTCTGTTGTAGATATCCACCAGAAGCAGGTTATCCAGAAGCAGGTTCTTGATAAAGTTGTCTCTGTCAAACCGCTCCTTGTAGGCCACCAGCAGATTCTGCAGCTGGAAAGCGGCCATCTTGCCCACCATATACAGATCGTCGCTGTTTCCGTTGGCAATCAGTATATACTCCAGCTGATTCTCATCCAGCACCTTGAAAAATTCATATCCGGAAATCACCTGGCTGTCCGCCGGTGATCCCACAAAACTCAGCACCGATTCCCGAAAGGACTCTGCCCCTTCAAACGTTGACGCCAGTACAATTCCTTCAGTATCCATTACGCACAAATCCACCCGGCTGATGGCTTTCAGGCCGTCCACCGTGGACTGCAATACCTGATTTGATATCACGGAAACATCCTCCCTTGCATCAATTTCTATCATCTTCTGTAGCATTATTGTATATTGTAATATATTCCGGGAGAAAAATCAATCGTTATTGTATATTTTGCACTATCCGCTTCTGCGGGATGTTCACAATTTGTTTACTTCTGCTTCAATATATTTTTAAATATGTATCATCTTTTCTTCATTTATTCTCTCTATAATAAAAATGTGTCACGAAGAGTATCACACTACTCCTTTTCAGCCCGGATATCTGCGCCATACTTTCAGATATCCGGCCCTGCGGTGCGGCCTGACGGATCTGCAGATTTCCGGCCGGTCCTGCCCGCAGGAATAAACTTTTTCATAATATGCCAGGCAGTATTCTCCGACTGCCTGGCATCCTCCCGTTTAAGGGAGTTTTTTTATGCGTACTGCCTCAGATTCCCCAGCAGCGTCTCCACTCTGTAAATCGTCTCCGCCACCTGGCTCCTGGCCTCGTTGATCCTGGACTGCACCAGGTAATCCGCCACCAGGCCGTCAAAGAAAAAATCCGCAAACACCAGAAAGTTTCCCACCTGTATTTTCATATCCGAGGGCAGCACCGTCACATCCCGCAGCTCCCGTTCAAAAACCTGCAGATCCTGTTTGGCCTCCTCAATATACTCCGAGGCATCTTTAATCCGCTGGTGTTTAAAAAGTCCGGTGAAAAACCCGCCTCCCAGCAGATCCGCGATGCCCCAGTTCCTGGCTCCGTTCAGCTGCCGGCTGGCTGCCTGCAGGCTGGCAAGAGCCTGCTCCCCCGCCTCGATCGCTTCCCTGACTTCCTGTCTCATCCTGTTATCTGCCATATCCATTCTCCTGTCCCGGCCGATCCGGGTTCTTTCTGTCCTGTCACCTGTCTGTCTCTTTTATTATAGGGCAGAGGGAGGGGGAAAGTCATTAAGAAATTCCTTATGTTCCCTTAAATTAATGGAAAAGAACATATAAAAACAGCAGGCCAGCCTGAACGTCCGGTGTTCAGGCAGGACTGCTGTTTATTTTCACCTTTTTATTCCACAAGGGTACGGCTGCCGTAAACGGACTCCCCCCCTTTACCGGCCTACCTCGAAGAGGAGGTCGCCGTAGGAGGGCATGGGCCACATGGATTTGTCTACGATCATTTCCAGCCGGTCTACGGGCGCGCGCAGGTCTGTCATGGCGGTCATGACCACGTCATGATAGTATACGGCCTGGTCTCTGCCCTCCGTCATGCCGGAGGCGTGCTCCGTCACTTCAATCAGATGGGCCAGGGCGTTTCTGGTATCGGACAGAAGGGCGCTGCACTCCGCCAGCAGTTCGCTCTGCACCGGCGTGTCCACTCCCGCCTGCCTTACGGCCAGCACAGTATCCGCCAGGCTTCTGGTGTATTTGATCACCGCCGGGATGATCTGCTTGCTGGCCATGTCGATCATGGTGCGGGCCTCAATGTTAATCGCTTTCGCGTAGCTTTCATATTTGATCTCCACCCGGGATTCCAGCTCCGCCCTGGTGAATACCCCGAACTTGCCGAACAGCTCCACCGTCTTTTCCGTAATCAGGTAGGGGATGGCGTCCACCATGGAGGTGATATTGGGAAGGCCTCTGCGGGCCGCTTCCTCCACCCACTCGGGAGCGTAGCCGTTTCCGTTGAACACGATCCTCTGATGTTCGGTGAGATACTTCTTGATCAGGTCGTGAACATCCTCCTCAAAATTCTCTCCCTTCTCCAGCTCATCGCAGGCCTGGCAGAAGGCCTCCGCCACGATGGTGTTCAGCACAATGTTGGGAGAGGCGATGGAATCTCTGGATCCCACCATACGGAACTCAAATTTGTTTCCGGTAAAGGCAAAGGGGGAGGTGCGGTTCCGGTCTGTGGCGTCCTTGGCAAAATCCGGCAGGGTGCTCACACCGGTCTGGAGCACGCCTCCCGTCTTGCTCCTGGTGGCGGTTCCCGTGGAGATCAGCTGGGAAATCACGTCCTGCAGCTGTTCTCCCAAAAATACGGAGATAATGGCAGGGGGCGCCTCGTTGGCTCCCAGACGGTGGTCATTTCCCGGATCAGCCGCCGACTCCCGCAGCAGTTCCGCATGCTCGTCCACCGCTTTCAGAATGCAGGCCAGCACCAGCAAAAACTGGATATTCTCATGGGGCGTTTTGCCCGGATCCAGCATGTTGATGCCGTCATCCGTAATGATGGACCAGTTGTTGTGCTTGCCGGAACCGTTGACCCCGGCAAAGGGCTTTTCGTGAAGCAGGCACTTCATGCCGTGCTGGGTGGCCACCCGTTTCAGGGTCTGCATGATAATCTGGTTGTGGTCCACCGCCACATTGGCCACCGCGTAGATGGGAGCCAGCTCGTGCTGGGCCGGCGCCACCTCGTTGTGCTGGGTCTTGGCGGACACGCCCAGCTTCCACAACTCCAGGTTCACATCCCGCATAAAGGAAGCCACTCTCTGGCGGATGGTGCCGAAATAGTGATCGTCCAGCTCCTGCCCCTTGGGCGGCATGGCGCCAAAAAGGGTACGGCCGGTATAGATCAGGTCTTTTCTCTGCTGGAATACCTTGGCGTCCACCAGGAAATACTCCTGCTCCGGTCCCACGGAGGGAGTCACTTTTCCGGATGTGGTATTCCCGAACAGGCGCAGCAGACGCAGCGCCTGGGTATTGATGGCCTCCATGGAGCGCAGCAGGGGCGTCTTAAAGTCCAGGGACTCTCCCGTGTAGGAGCAGAACGCCGTGGGAATACACAGGATCGCTCCCGCCGCGTCCTCTCTCACAAAGGCCGGGGACGTGCAGTCCCAGGCCGTATAGCCTCTGGCCTCAAAGGTGGCCCGCAGTCCGCCGGAGGGAAAAGACGAAGCGTCCGGTTCTCCCTTGATCAGCTCTTTGCCGGAAAACTCCATCAGGATCGTGCCGTCCGGTCTGGGAGCGGTGATAAAGGAGTCATGCTTCTCCGCCGTCACGCCTGTCAAGGGCTGGAACCAGTGGGTATAGTGGGTGGCGCCCTTCTCGATGGCCCACTGCTTCATGGCCTCCGCCACTGCCTCCGCCACAATGGGATCCAGCTCTTTGCCCTCATCTATGGTCTTATGAAGCTCTTTATAAATCTTCTTCGGCAGACGCTCCTGCATCACCTTGTCGCTGAATACGTTTTCACCGAAAATATCCGCTACGTTAAAGTATTCTCCCATACTTTTCCATCCTTTCCCTGTTTCTACAAAAAGAGGGCATTCCAACAAACAGTCTGCGGAATGCCCTTCCCCTTTCAATCTGTGTCCACTCTACACCTGTTTTTTCTAAATTGCAAGTCTTTTTTACTTTTTCATGATATATCCCAAACGGAGAACTTTCAGAAAAGTGCAAAACCGGAAACTTTCACAAAGCCTTCTTTACTGTCTCACGTTCAGGTAGACGTCCTCTTCCAGATGAAACCCGCTGTCAATGATGGCCTCATCCATATTTTCCGCCGTCACCGCCACCGGCTCGATGCTGTAGTAGGGGATGTCCTGGGTCCCGTCGTAAACGGTATCCGTCACCCGCAGCTTGGCGCCGGTTCCGGTAATATCCTCTCCCTCAGCCAGGGATACGGCCAGCTGGGCCGCCTTTTTGGCCAGCTCGTCCACCGGCTTGTACACCGTCATCTCCTGGGTTCCCTCCACGATCCGCTGGCAGGCGGACAGCTCCGCGTCCTGGGCCACCACTGTCACCTTTCCCGCCATCTGATGTTCCGCCAGAGCCTTGATGGCCTGGCTGGCCAGATCGTCGTTTCCGCACATGACTCCCGCAATGTCCGTTTCCTGCTCCAGCCCTTCATTCACCGCGTCAAAGGCCAGCTCCGCCAGCCAGTTTTCACAGTAGGCTTCATATACAATCTTAAGCTCTGAATCTTCCAGCGCTTCAGACAGGCCCTGCTGCACCAGCTCCACGTTGTGGTCCGTAGGGGAGCCGTATATGGCGAAAATATTCCCGCCCTCCGGAAGAGCCTCCTGCAGCGCCTCACCCATCAGCACGCCCACCCGGTAGTTGTCAAAGGAGATATACAGGTCTGTCCCCGCGTTGGGGATCAGCCGGTCATAGCTGATCACCCGGATTCCCTCCTCCTTTGCCTTCCTGACCACATCCGTCAGGGCGTCTCCGTCAATGGCGATAATCACAATCACATCCATATCCTTACTGATGAAGTACTCAATCTGGGAAATCTGCTCCTCCACGTCCCCGTTGGCGATCTGGACGTTCACCTGGGCCCCCAGGCTCTGGGCGGTGGATACGAATACGTCCCGGTCCCGCATCCATCTCTCGATGACAAAGGAATCAAAGCTCAGACCGATCTGGATATCCTCCTCCTGCAAGGCCGTCTCCTGCTCCTCGCCGGTCTTCCGGGGGCTGCAGCCGGCCAGAAGCAGCAGAAGAAGCGCCGTCATGGCCGTCAGTATCCCTGCGTATCTTTTCATATTCCATACCTCTCTCTGTATTCCCGGGGCGTCATATCTGTCTGCTTTTTAAAAATCCGGCTGAAATAGTTGGGGTCCCCATAGCCGCTTCGCATCCCCACTTCCTTGATGCTCAGCTCCGGATTTTTCAGCATCTCCTTTGCCCTCTCCATCCGGATCCGGGTCAGATATTCAATAAAGTTCTCCCCTGATTCCTCCTTGAAGAGCTTGCTGAAATAGTAGGGGCTGATATTTACCTCCTTGGACACATCGTCCAGGGAAATATCCTTTCCGAAATTTTCCTGGATATAATTCTGGGCCCGGGTCACCGCGCTCTCCGACTGCTCTTCCTTCCGGTTGCGGATACTGGTGCACACCGCCGTCATCCTCTCCAGAAACCAGAGGCGCAGCTCCTCAAAGTCCTCCGTTCCCATTACCGCGGACAGGTAATCCTTCCGGTAAGCAAAGCCGTAATTCACGGCCCCTGCCTGGAAGGCAATCCTCTCCGCGCCGATGACAAACTCCAGCACCTTCAGCCGGATATTGTCTGTTTCCTTCGGGTATTTCTGGATCATCCAGTCAAAAAACCCGTTGGCCTCCCGGCGCATTCCCTCCAGGTCTCCCTCCTGCACCATCCGGTACATTTCCGCTTCCGTCTCCGCGGGAAACTCTCCCTCATAAACTCCGTTCCGGCTGATATCGTCCACATGGATCACCCGGCTGCTGCCCTCCTGGAGAGCCTGGTAGGCCTCCTGATAGGAATCGCCCAGATCCGCTATCCCTTTCGTCCGGCCGATGCCCGCCCGGAATTTGGCTTCCAGCCGGTTCTCCAGCCTGGTGAGAAGCTGCCTGGTATCCTCGATCACCCGGATCCTCTCCTCATAGTCTATGGCCGGCTTCTCGTTGGGCACCACCACCGCCACCCGGTTGGACATAACCGGGCCGATGATGCAGCGCAGATAGGACTTTACCACCGCCCGGAACTCCGGGTAAAAATTCTGGGCCCGGACGTTCATCCCCACCGGGCTTACCAGCTTTCCGTTTTTATACTCTGTGCCAAACTGAATCACCATCACATAGCCGTACTCTTCCGTCACATCCAGCAGCTGCTTGTAATAGGCCTCATCCTGCCAGTCGTTCTGCAGCAGCAGGTTGGTGACAAAGCTGTTCTCCACCACCGGGATAACGGTCTCCAGTTTTTCCTGGATTTTCAGCTGGTCGCTTCTCTCCCGCCGTTTTTCATCCACCTTGGCGGCCGCCTCCTCCACCACGGAAATGATGGTATTCTTATTGATGGGCTTCATCAGGTACCGCTCCACCCCCAGGGCGATGGCCTCCTTGGCGTAATCAAACTTATCGTAGGCGGAAATCACATAGAAGAGGGCGGCGGAATTAAACTTGCGGATCTCCCGGATGGCCTGGATCCCGTTAATTCCCGGCATCTGGATATCCATGAACACAATGTCCGGATGGAAGGTCTCCGCCTGCTCGATGGCCGCTCTTCCGGACTTGGCGGTGGCCACCTCATACCCGTCCCCGAAGCTGCGGTGGATGATGCTCCGAATCGCTTCCAGCATAATTCCCTCGTCATCCGCGATCAGTATTCTGTACATGTCCCTTCCTCTCCTTCCTCCAGGGGCAGCAGGATGGTGACTTCCGTACCCATCCCTTTCCCTTCGCTTCGAATCACCAGGAGGTTCTCCCGGTTATAGTAAAGCCGCAGCCGGCTCATCACATTGTCCATGGCGATGCCGGTGGAATTTCCGTCCTCCGCTCCCTGGCCCGCTTCTCCCCGCATCACCCGGGCAATCTCCTGCTTTGTCATGCCGGCTCCGTTGTCCTCCACCGATATGCGCAGATGGTCCTCCTCCCGGACCACCGTCAGGCAGATTTTCCCGGACTCCATCATATCGTGAATCCCGTGCTGGACCGCATTCTCCACAATCGGCTGCAGCACCATGCTGGGCACCCGCACGTTTTCAATATCCGCCTCGATCTTTTTCTCGTAGGTGATATCTCCGGCGTAGCGCACATTCAGGATATAGATGTAGTTGTCCACCGCCTGGATCTCCTCCTGCAGAGTGGCGTCCCCGTCCATTTTTTTAACATTGTAGCGGAAGAAATCCGCCATCCGCTCCATGAAAATCCCGGTCTGCTCCGCGTCCTCCATCATGGCCAGCTGGGCTCCCGCGTTCAGGGAGTTGAACAGAAAATGAGGATTGATCTGGGCCTGCAGGTATTTTAGCTGGGCTTCCTTCAGGTGAGCCTCCATGGAGAGCTCCCGCTCCTTCATCTGGGCTTCCTTTTCCATGCTCTCCCTTACCTGCTGAATATACGCCCGGATGCTGCCCAGCATCTGGCCGAAGGTTTCCGTCACGATCCCGATCTCATCCCGGGTAGTCCGCTCCGGCATCTCCACATCAAAATCTCCCTCCGCCACCCGGCGGGCCGCGCCGGACAGCAGCCGCAGGGGACGGATCATGGTCCGGGTGGTCATCATGGCCAGAAACAGGCTCAAGGCAAACACCGCCACGATCACCAGCACGCTGAAGGTCTCCAGCATTCCCATGGAAGCCAGCAGCGTCTGATAGCTGGCGGAGTTCTGCCGGAACTGCAGATTGTTCAGGTCGTAGATATAGGAATTGATATAGGCGTACAGCTGGGTCTCCTCCTCAAAGTAGCTTTTGTACCGCTCCACGTTTCTGCCCCGCTTGGCCTGCACCGTCTGTCCCGTTTTCTCCAGATAGGTCTCCGACATATTCCGGATATTTTTCTCCAGCATCTTGATCTCGCTGTCCACATTTTCGTTGTTCAGCTCCTGAAGCAGCTCCCGGTAGTCCTGCTCGTACCGGTAGTAATCCTCCAGGGCCGCGCTGCTCTTGGTGCTCAGGTATTCGTACACCCGGTCCTCCACCAGATCCAGAGTGTCGGACAGTTCTCCGATGGTCACATTGGAGGAGAATACGGAATCAATCCGTCTTACCATGGAATTGATCTGGGCGAACACAAACAGGTTGACGCACAGGGCTACCAGCAGCAGCATTCCCATGGTAACCGCCAGTTTTGTCTGTATGGAATTTTCTCTGATCAGAACCCGCTTCTTTTTCTTCATGCTTCCTCATCCGCCTGCGCCGCCAGGTATCGGTTCACATTGTCCCGGGTCAGCACATCCAGTCCCACGTTGAAATAATTGCTCACATACCCCAGATCCAGATACTCGTTCAGGGCTCCCACGCAAAAATCTCCCATCTCCTCCATGTCCAGAGCCACCGTCATGGACAGAAGTCCTCTCTCCACGCCGTCCGCAATGGTCTCTGAGGCGTAGTAGCCGATCACATCCACTTTTCCCACCTGGTTGTAGTCCACCACAGCCTGGCAGGCGCACTCCGCGGAGATGGTGTCCATGCAGATTAAAATGTCCGGTACCGTCTGGGAGTTCACAAAAATATCCCGGATGGCCTCCTCCGCGTCAAAGTTGGTGTTTCCCTCTATGGTGTAGGTGGAAATCTTCACCGTCTGATCCGCCTTTTTCCCCCGGGCGATCACCTGATTCATCTGGGAGTACATCAGGTTGGTGCCCACATCCCCGGCGGCGGAGCCGGAAATCATCATGATCCGGTTCTCCCCCTCCTCAAGAAGCTCCAGCACCTGCTCGCCGCATATATTCCCCAGCTGATAGTGGTTCACCCCCACATAGCTGACCCGCCGGCTTTCCGTATCGTCGTTCATCACCGTCACCACCGGGATCCCCTGTTCCATGGCTTCGTCGATCAGGCCGGAAATCCGGCTGTCCCCGTCCGTATACAGAATGATCCCGTCCACCCGGGAGGCTATGGCAATCTGCATACAGTCCGCGGCCGTATACTCGTCCGCCCCGCCCCATCCGGCCCACTCCAGGTAAACGCTCTCTCCTGCCGCCGTATCCCGGGCGCTCTCATAGATCGTCTGCCACATGCGGGAGTTGTCCTGGGCGATCATAATATAATGCCGGTCATATACCACTGAAGAATCCACCCGGGTCTCCAGCTCCCTTATGTCCCGGGCATACCGCATCCATACCGCCGCCAGCAAAATCGTCATCACGGACAGAATCACCGCCAGCGGAACCATTGCTTTTCTCATACTTCTCCTATCGTACTGTCTTCCTGCTTAAAAAAGAGTGCCGGATAAATCCGACACTCTTATCATACCATAAGATTTATGGAGTTGTACAGCTTATTCCGCAGCACCCTGGGTTGCGTGGATGAAGCTGAAGTATCCAAGCGGAGTCCAGCCTACGTTGCTGATCTCACCCTGCAGGCAGTAGGGCTGCACGTAGAAGTACAGCGGAGTGATGCTGAAACCGCCCTCAGAGAACAGCAGAGCCTCTGCTTCCTGCATCTTGGCGTCTCTCTCCTCGCCGCCGGGCAGGGACTTGATCTCCTCAACCAGAGCGGTGTACTCATCGCTTACCCAGTTGGAGTAGTTGTAGCTGTTTCCGTTTGTGAACATCTCGATGTAGGTGATGGCATCGTTGTAGTCAGCGGACCATGCCATACGGCCAAGGCCGAACTCACCTTCATTCAGGTTGTCCTGATAGGTCTGCCACTCGGAGTTGTGCAGTGTGATCTCCAGGCCCAGCACGTTGGCCACGTCAGCCTGAACGGCCTCAGCGATTGCCTTGTGCGCCTCGGAGGTGTTGTACTCATAGGTCATGGTGGTGGAGGTATCATAGCCCTCAGCCACAGCCTCGTCCAGCAGCTGCACTGCCAGGTCGCAGCGTCCGCTGTAGGTGGTCAGGTCTGCGTCCGGATACATCTCAGCCAGGGGCTGCCACATGATGTCGCCTACGCGGTCAACCCAGTTGGTTCCCTCGCTGTCGGTGATGCCGGCAGCCACAACGCCGGTAGCCGGAGTCTGGCCGGCCTGGGTTACGTTCTCCACGATGTTCTCTCTGTCGATGGACAGAGCGATGGCGGCACGTACTCTCCAGTCAGGAATGTTGTCGCAGTGCAGATGCAGATAGTAGGTGCAGATCTGGTCCGCGGTGAACAGCTGTCCTGCGTCCTTCATGGTAGAGATCTGGTCGGTGGGTACGTCATAGAAGAAGTCGTACTCTCCTGCCTCATAAGCGGCCAGCATCGCGGACTGGCTGTCGCTTAAGTACCAGGTGATCTTGTCGGGGCCGGCGGGATCATAGTACTGATCGTTGCGGCTCATCTCGATATAGTTGTCATGCTGCCAGTCGGTCAGCACGAAAGCGCCGTTGGAAACCATGTTTCCGGGAGTGGTCCACTCGGTGCCGTACTCCTCGATCACGTCCTGACGCAGAGGCATCAGAGCGGCGAAAGCGCAAAGGCCGATGAAGTAGGGGCACTCGGTCTCCAGAGTAACCTCCAGAGTCTTGTCGTCGATTGCTACTACACCCAGCTCGGAGGGCTCCATCTCGCCTGCCTGAATAGCGGAAGCGTTCTTAACCACACCGTTCAGGATGTAGCCGTAGGTAGCCGCGGTCTCCGGGTTTACGATTCTCTGCCAGGAATATACGAAATCTTGAGCGGTTACCGGCTCGCCGTCGCTCCATACTGCTTCATCGCGCAGATGGAAGGTGTAAACCAGATCGTCGTCGGATACATCGTAGGACTCGGCCACACCGTAGTCATAGTCCATCAGCTGTACCCGATCGTCTCCCTCTGCAGCGGGCTCACCGTTGTTGGTGTACTTCATCAGTCCCTCAAACAGGTGCATGGAGTACACAGCGGCATCCACCGTATTCTCCAGGTTAGGGTCGATGGTCTCCGGCTCGGAAGCGATGCAGGCTCTGATATTGAACTCGCCGCCTTCCTCAGCAAGAGCGGGTGCGCTCATGGTAGATACTGCCATACCAAGAGCAAGCACTAAGGATAATGCTTTTTTCATGAAAATATCCTCCCTTTTCATTAAAGTTTTTTATACAAAACTGCAAAGCGCAGTGCTGTACACGCATATCGTTATTATACCCTTTTTTCTATCTCCTGTCCACCTATTTCACTGCTTATCCAGCATGTGGCAGGCTGCGTAGTGGCCCGGAGAGTATTCCTTCAGCTCCGGCATCTGCTGGGAGCATTTCTCCGTGGCGTAGGGGCACCGGGTATGGAACCGGCATCCGCTGGGCGGATTTAAGGGGCTGGGGATATCGCCCTCCAGCAGGATCCTGTGACGGCTTCTGGTCTTTACCGGGTCCGCCATGGGCACCGCGGAAAGCAGGGTCTGGGCATAGGGGTGGATGGGATGGGCACACAGCTCATAGCTCTCCGCCAGCTCCACCAGGCAGCCCAGGTACATCACGCCGATCCGGTTGGAAATATGGCGCACCACGGACAGGTCGTGGGCAATAAACAGGTAGGTAAGGCCGATCTGCTCCTGCAGATCCTCCAGCATATTCACCACCTGGGACTGGATGGACACATCCAGGGCGGAGATAGGCTCATCGCAGACGATAAACTCCGGCTCCACCGCCAGGGCTCTGGCGATTCCCACTCTCTGCTGCTGTCCGCCGGAAAACTCGTGGGGGAACCGGTTGGAATGCTCCGAGTTTAACCCCACCTGGGTCAGCAGCTCGTTGATCCGGTCCTGCCTCTCTTTCTTTCCCTGATACAGCTTGTGAATATCCAGGGCTTCGCCGATGATCTCTCCCACCGTCATCCTGGGGTCCAGGGAGGCGGAAGGATCCTGGAAGATCAGCTGCATCTTCCGGCGATAGGGGTGCATGTTCTCATGAATTCCCTTCTCGCCGTCAAAGATGGTCTTGCCGTCATACACAATTTTTCCCGATGTGGGGGTATACAACTGCAGCAGGGTCCGGCCGAAGGTGGTCTTGCCGCAGCCGGACTCGCCCACCAGGCCCAGGGTCTCGCCCTTGTAAATATGAAGGGATACGTCCTGTACCGCCTGCACATAGTTGGTCTTTAAAAAGCCGGCCTTTACGGGGAAGTATTTGCGAAGCTTTTCTACTTCCACTAATTTCTTCCGTTCTTCGCTCATGCTTTCTCCTCCTTTGCCGCTTTCTGCTGTTCCTGCATCTCTTTTACATGGAGCCAGCATGCGGAGATGTGGCCCTCACCCACCTCCATGAGAGGCGGTTTTTTGGTGAGACATACCTTCATGCAGTGCTCGCATCTGGGACCGAAGCTGCAGCCCTTGGGGGGATCCAGCAGGTCCACAGGCGTTCCCTCGATGGGGATCAGTCTGGTCCGTTCTTCATCACCCAGGTTGGGCATGGAGCGAAGCAGTCCCTTCGTGTAGGGATGGGCCGGGGAGTAGAAAATATCGTTTACATTTCCCTGCTCCATGATATGGCCCGCATACATCACGCTGACCCGGTCGCAGATCTCAGCCACCACGCCCAGGTTGTGGGTGATGAAAATGATGGCCATGCCGGTCTTTTTCTGCAGGTCCTTCATCAGTTCCAGGATCTGGGCCTGAATGGTCACATCCAGGGCCGTAGTCGGCTCGTCGGCAATGAGGAGCCTGGGATGACAGATCATGGCCATGGCGATCATGGCGCGCTGGCGCATACCGCCGGAAAACTCATGGGGATACTGATCCACCCGCTTGTCCGCGTTGTTGATGCCCACCAGCTCCAGCATCTCGATGGCTCTTTTCTTGGCCTCCTGCTTGGAGATGGACTTGTCATGGCAGCGCAAGGCTTCCATCAGCTGATCGCCGATGGTGTACACCGGATTCAGGCAGGTCATGGGGTTCTGGAAAATCATGCCCGCCTTCTGGCCCCGGAATTCTCTGTACTGCTCTTTGTTGTAGGAGAGAACGTCCTCTCCGTCAAAGGTAATGCTGCCTCCCACCACTTTTCCGGGCTGCTGCAGCAGGCCCATGATGGAGTAGGCTTCCACAGACTTACCGGAACCGGACTCGCCCACAATGCCCATCACCTCATTTTCCTTTATGGAATAACTGATTCCGTCTACCGCCTTCACTTCTCCCGCAGGGGTGAAGAAGGAGACTTTCAGATCTTTTACTTCTAACAGATTTTCACTCATGGCTTCCTCCTTAATTCTTCAGACGGGGATCCAGCGCATCCCGCAGGCCATCGCCCACCAGGTTCAGAGTCAGCACGATCAGGCTGAGCAGAATGGCGGGGAACAACAGCCGGTAGGGAAACAGCAGGAAGGTTTCCTTGGCATCTGAGCACAGAGAGCCCAGAGAAGCCATGGGAGCCGACACACCCAGTCCCAGGTAGGAGAGGAAGGACTCCAGGAAGATGGCCGACGGTATCTGCAGACAGGTGGAAATAATCAGCTGGCCCACACAGTTGGGGAGCAGGTGTCTGCGGATAATCCTGGCCGGGGAAGCGCCCAGCACAGTGGCCGCCGTCACATACTCCTGCTGCTTCAGGGACAGCACCTGTCCTCTGATAATACGGGACATGCCCACCCAGTACAGCAGGGCGAATGTGATGAAGATACTCACAATACCCACGCCCAGAGAGGACATGGCTTCCACAACGGGGTTGCTGGAGCCGTCGAACCAGGCCTGCAGGGGGTCTTTGAGCACCACCTGCAGCAGCAGCACGATCAGCACGTCCGGCACGGAGTAGATCACATCCACGATACGCATCATGATGAAATCCACCTTGCCGCCGGCAAAACCGGCGATGGAACCGTAGAGAGACCCGATCACCAGCACGATCAGGGCCGCCACCACGCCGATAATAATGGATACCCGGGCGCCGTACATACACCGGGCCATCAGGTCCCGGCCCTGGGAATCCGTTCCGAATACGTGGGGGAACACGCTCTTATCCAGCTTCAGCTCCTGGGCTCCCTCCGCCGGCGTATTCGTGGTCTCAATGGGCGTCACCTCCGCGAAGGTGCCGGTCTCTTCATCGTAATCCCGGTCATACCCCACATACACCGGGGTCTCGGCATCCGCGTCAAACACCAGGGTGGCCCGCTCAATGCCCTTATCCAAGGAGAAAGCGTAAGTCTCCCCCCCTGCCGTAAAGTACCAGTCACCCTTTTTAATAGCGGTAAGGGAACCGGACTTCAGGGAAGTGGCGTAAAAGCCGTCCGCTCCTTCTTTCATCAGGTTCTGCACCAGCTGCTCTGTCTCCGAGTACTGCATGGGTCCCAGCTTCTGGGCGCTGCGGTACTGGTCCTCATAGCTGTAGGGAATAAAGTAGGGACCGATGAAAGAGAAAATCAGGATCAGGATGAACACGCCCAGGGCGCCCATGGATACATGGTTTCTCCTGAATCTTCTCCAGGCGTCCCTCCAGTAGGAAACGCTCTTGTGCATCTGCACCATGGATTCTTTTTCATCCGGGGTGGCAGAGGCAAAATCGTCCGCCGACATCTGGTTCATCTCCAGGATCTTATCGGCGTCTGTATGAAAAAACTGAATTGTCTTATGTCCTTCCATGAATTAATTGCCTTTCTTTGTAATATTGATCCGCGGGTCCACAATCTTGTAGGCGATATCCACCACCAGGTTCATGATAATAATCAGACATCCCAGCAGAATGGTGGTGCCCATGATAACCGGATAGTCACGGTTTAAGATGCTGGACACAAAGTAGTTTCCTACGCCCGGCACGTTAAAGATCTGTTCCACCACCAGAGAACCGGTGATAATACCGGCGGTCAGGGGTCCCAGATAGGTGATAACCGGAATCAGGGAGTTGCGCAGAGCATGTTTGAAAAGAATGACCTTTGTCTTGACGCCTTTTGCTCTGGCTGTGCGGATGTAATCCTGGCTGATGGAATCCAGCATGCTGGTCCTGGTCAGTTTCGCAATATAGCAGGAAGGATAGAAAGCCAGACAGATTACCGGCATCACATAGGTGATGGGGGTCTCCAGGTTACCCGATTGGACCGGGAACCATCCCAGGTGCACTCCGAAGCCGAACAGCATCAGAGTGGCGATCACGAAGCTTGGCATGGCCACCCCCAGGGTGGTCAGTACCCTCAGTATATTATCAATCCATTTGCCCCTGTAGTAGGCTGCCAGGGTTCCCAGGGGGATCCCCACCACTACCGCCACAAGCAGGGCCATCACGCCCAGCCGGATGGAACGGCCGAATTTTCCCTGGCCGAACAGGATGGTGGTCACGTCCGTGCCCTCCTGCATCTTCAGGGACACGCCCATGTCGCCGTGGAGCAGGTTTTTCACATAGTTCACAAACTGCACCGGCACCGGCTTGTCCAGTCCGTACTTGATATTGGCCTGTTCAATCTGTTCCGGGGTGGATCTTTCCGTCATGAATGGGCTTCCAGGAATGGCGTTCATCAGGAAGAATGTGATGGCAGCCACCAGAAACAGAGTCATGATGGATACTCCGATCCGTTTCAGAGAATAAATCAATAAATCCATCTGGTTTAAACACCTCTTTCGTTTTTGTTATCTTGTAATCTGTCCGCTCTGCAAATTCCAATGTATGCCATACAGATACATAGCCTTTATATTTTACCAGATCGGCCCTGTAAAAGCAATCTTTTTTTCAATAAAGTAAAAAGGCCGAAAAATCCGGGTAATACGAAACAGGCAGCCTCCGCGGCTGCGCCGCGGGACTGCCTGCTTTTATCTTTACTGCTTAACCGTTCTTACGGCTGGAAACTACATCGAATACTACGGCGATCATCAGCACAGCACCTTTTACTACGTACTGCCAGGAGTCACCGATACCCATGATGGACATACCCATGTTGATTACGCCCAGAAGCAGAGCACCGATTACCACGCCGCCGATGGTACCGCTGCCGCCGTACGCGGAAGCGCCGCCGATGAAACAGGAGCCGATGGCGTCCATCTCGAAAGACTCACCGGTACTTCCGTTTACGGAACCCACACGGGCCGCGCACAGCAGACCGGCCAGACCGGCCAGCAGACCCATGTTGGCATAGGCGATAAAGTAAATCTTGTTGGTGTCGATACCGGAAAGCTGGGTAGCTTTCTCGTTGCCGCCTACGGCGTAGAAGTAACGGCCGAAAGCGGTCTTGGAAGTAATGAAGTTATAGATCAGGCAGATGATCACTACCCAGATCAGCATGAAGGGGATACCTTTGTACTGGCTCAGCAGATAGCTGTACCAGATCAGCAGGGCGGCAATGATGATGGCTCTGCCGAAATCAGAAGCCGCTGAATTCTGGCGGTATCCTTTTTTCGCCTTGTTGGCTCTGGATCTGGCGGTGCTTACCAGCACGTAGGCAGCTGCCACCACGCCCACGATCACGGCGGACCAGCACTGGGCGTCGTCCAGTCCCGGGATCTTTACATAGTTGGTGAAGATGCCCAGGAAGGTCTTATCCTTGATGGCCAGAGTCTTGTTGTCCAGAACCAGACGGCCGAAGCCGCGGAACATGAACATGCCGGCCAGGGTGGTAATAAAGGGAGGAATGCGCACATAGCCGATCCAGAAGCCCTGCCAGCATCCTACTGCCAGACCGATCACCAGACAGATCAGGATGGTAAGGATGGGGTTCATCCCGAAGTTGCTTAAAAATACAGCAGCGATGCCGCCCACCAGACAGATCACGGAACCTACGGACAGGTCGATGTTACCGCCGGTAAGGATACAGAGCAGCATACCGCAGGCCATTACCAGCACGTAGCCGTTCTGAAGCATCAGGTTTGACATGTTCTGGGCGTACAGCAGTCTTCCGCCGGTGAGGCCCACGAATAAGATAAATACAACTACCAGGGCGATAACCATGGTATATTTCCGAAGAAATGATTTCACATTTGATGACATATCTCTTGCTCCTTTCTTTTACTTCACGTCCTCGTGGAAGGTGCTCATGATACAGGACATGATCTTCTCCTGAGTGGCTTCTTCAGCGCTCAGCTCGCCGGCCAGGCGGCCTTCGCTCATGACATAGATTCTGTCGCACATGCCCAGAAGCTCCGGCATCTCGGAGGATACCATGATGACAGCCTTGCCCTTGGAAACCATCTCGTTGATCAGGCAGTAAATATCATACTTGGCGCCCACATCGATACCACGGGTGGGTTCGTCCAGAATCAGAATATCCGGCTCCGCAAACATCCATTTGCCAAGCAGGGCCTTCTGCTGGTTTCCGCCGGACAGATTGCCGATGCGCTGCTCCACGGAAGGAGTCTTGGTTCCCATCTCTTTTTTCATCTTCTCGGCTTCAAAGACTTCCCTGTCCACATCGATGATGCCGTTGCTGCACACCTTGGACAGACGGGCCAGAGTAGTGTTGAAACGGATGGACTCATCCAGAATCAGGCCGTTGGTCTTACGGTCCTCTGTCACGTAGGCGATACCGTGTTTGATGGCCGCCTCCGGATTTTTCAGTTCCACTTTCTGCCCCTTCACATACAGTTCTCCGGAGATATGGCTTCCATAACTCTTTCCGAAGATGGACATCATCAGCTCCGTACGGCCCGCGCCCTGCAGTCCGGAGAAGCCGATTACCTCGCCCTTATGTACGTTGAAAGAAATATTGTCATCTACAAGTTTTTCCTGGTAGATGGGATGATGCACGGTCCAGTTCTTCACCTCCAGCATCACGTCCTTTTCTACCTTATGCTCTCTGGAGGGATACCGGTCATCCATCTCACGGCCAACCATGCCCTTGATGATCCGGTCCTCGCTCAGATCGTCCTTGCCCTTTTCCAGAGTCTCAATGGTGCTGCCGTCCCGGAGGATGGTTACCCGGTCCGCGCAGTAAATGATCTCGTTCAGTTTATGGGTGATAATGATGGAGGTCAGTCCGTTCTTCTTGAACTCGATCAGCAGATCCAGCAGCATCTTGGCATCCTCATCGTTCAGGGAGGATGTGGGCTCGTCCAGGATCAGCAGCTTTACATCCTTGGAGAAGGCCTTGGCGATCTCCACCAGCTGCTGTTTTCCGGTACCGATATCTTTAATCAGCGTCTGGGCGGACTCGTGAAGTCCCACCTGCGCCATATGTTTTTCCGCTTCACTGTAGGTTTTATCCCAGTCGATATAACCCATCTTGTTTTTGATTTCATTTCCCAGGAACATGTTTTCGCCGATGGACAGCAGGGGAATCAATGCCAGTTCCTGGTGGATAATTACAATACCCTTTGCCTCGCTGTCGCTGAGTCTCTTAAAATGACACTCTTTTCCCTCATAGGTTACGGTGCCTGTATAGCTTCCGTAGGGATACTGTCCGCTCAGCACATTCATCAGAGTGGACTTTCCGGCACCGTTTTCACCGATCAACGCATGGATCTCACCTCGGCGCACTTCCAGATTTACGTTGTCCAGCGCCTTTACGCCGGGGAATTCTTTCGTGATGTGCTCCATCACCAGAATATTGTCAGCCAAAATGAGTTTCCTCCTTTCCCTAAAAATGGGCGGGACGTTGGTCCCGCCCACCCGATTTTATTTCATTTTTCAGCCGGATTATGCTGCAGGATGCAGATAGCCGTCCTCATCCTGTGTATAGTATCCGGTGTCAACCAGTTTCTCAACCATGTTGTCAGCGGTTACAACGTCCGGAGTCAGCAGGAAGGAGGGGCAAGCGTTTCCTTCGGAAGTCTCATAGGACTCGGTATCGAAGGTACAATCGAAATCCCAGCCGGAAGCCTCGATCAGGGACTCGTCGATGGTATCGCCGTTCAGGATAGCCTTGGCCAGATCCAGGGTAACAACTGCCTCGTTTGCCACAGCCTTGTAAACGGTCATAGACTGAGCGCCGTCAACGATGTTCATCAGGTTAGCCTCGTCACCGTCCTGACCGGTGATCAGAACTGTGTTGTCGCCGGCATAGTCAGACTGGATAGCCTGGGTTACGCCAAGAGCGGTGGAGTCGTTGGAGCAAAGAGCAACGTCAAGCTGGGTTCCGTCTGCATAGTAGGAAGCCAGGATGTTCTGCATACGCTCCATAGCGGTCTGGGTATCCCATGCGGGAGTGGCAACGGTGTCGAAATCGGTCTGTCCGGAAGGAACTACCAGAGTGCCGGCCTCGATGTAGGGTGCCAGTACGTCATAAGCGCCGTTGAAGAAATAGGTTGCGTTGTTGTCAGCGGGGTCACCTGCGGTGAACTCGATGTTGTAGGTAGCATCCCCTGCGTTGTCCAGATCCAGAGTATCTACTACATACTGGCCCTGCAGAGTACCTACGGTGTAGTTATCGAAGGATACATAGTAGGAAACGCCGTCGTGCATGATCAGACGGTCATAAGCGATAACCGGGATACCAGCCTCAGCGGCCTCGTCCATAACGGTGTTCAGAGCCTCGCCGTCGATAGCGGCTACTACCAGAAGGTTTACGCCGTCAGAAATCATGTTCTGAATATCGTTTACCTGCTGATCTACTTCGTTGTCGGAGTATGTAAGTTCTACCTCGTAGCCGGCTGCCTCAAACTGCTCCTGCAGATAGGAACCATCTCTGTTCCAACGCTCCAGGGACTGTGTGGGCATGGAAAGACCGATCTTCTGTCCTGCCTCTTCTGCCAGGGCGCTGGTAGAAAGTGCGCCAACTGCTGCAACGGTGGCTACTGCCAGTGAAATTTTGCTAAGCTTTTTCATGTTATACCTCCATCTCATTATTTTTTCTTTGTCACTTCTTCCAATCTCTGTGACAAAAACATCTTACCATATATCCATTTTCCATAAAATAGATTCATTTATCTTATTTCTGTCCATTTTTACGCCGTTTTAAAAAACCCGTCAAAAAAACAGGACAAAATTGCCAGACCCGGAGGTTTTCGCAATTTTATCCTGTTGACAGCTTTTATTTTACTTTACATACAGCTTATAGCAGGTGGTAGTATCGTACTGCTCTCCCGCTTTCAGGATGGGACTGGCAAATCCCTCCTGATTAATGGCGTTGGGATAGAACTGGGACTCCAGGCAGAATCCGCTGCGCTTTCCGTACACAGTGCCGCCCTTGCCCACCGGCTCCGGCGTAATGAAGTTTCCGGCGTAGAACTGGGCGCCGGGAAGATCCGTATAGGCTTCCAGGCAGATCCCGCTCTCCTGGCAGTAAGCCTCCGCGAATTTTTCCACCGCTCCTTTTTCTTTTTTCAGTACGAAGTTGTGGTCATAGCCGCCTACGAATTTCAGCTGTTCAAAGTCGGCCTCTATGTCTCTTCCGATGGGTTTGCCCTGGGTGAAATCCAGGGGCGTCCCCTCCACCGGGGCAATCTCTCCCGTGGGGATCGCCTGGGAATCCCGCACCGGCGTATAGTATCTGGCTGACAGCTTCAGCTCCTGCTTCAGAACATCTCCCGAATCATGACCCGCCAGGTTGAAATACACATGGTTGGTCATGTTGGCCACCGTATCCTGATCGCAGCACCCTTTATAATGAAGGAACAGCTCATTTTCCTCCGTCAGCGTATAAGTCACGCTGCACTGGAAATTGCCGGGGTATCCCTGCTGGCCGTCCCCGTCCTTCATCAGCAGCGTTACGCTGTTGTCCGTGATCTCGCCCACCTGCCAGGTCCTCTTCTCAAATCCGTCGTTTCCGCTGTGCAGGTTATTCTCATTGTCGTTGATATCCAGCTGGTACTCTTTTCCGTTTATGGAAAAATGCCCCTTGTCAATCCGGTTGCCGCTGCGCCCGATCAGGGCTCCGAAAAAGCAGGTACCCGCATAGTACCCTTCCGGGCTGTCAAAGCCCAGCGCCACATCCCGCTCCCGTCCGCTTTTGTCCGGCAGAACGATGGATACCAGGGTGGCTCCCAGATCGCTGACGCTCACTTTCATCCCCCGGCTGTTGGCCATGGTGTACAGGCTCAGCTCCTGCCCGTCCTTTGCCTTTCCAAAACTGCTCTTTGTCACTGCCATTATAGTTCGCTCCTTCCAATTATAGATTTTGCTTTTATTGTTAATATCTGTTTTTCCGGTTTTTTTACAGATTTAATTTTATCTTATAAATCAATATTTCGCAATCATAAATTGGAATGCTATACTGGTCTGTTCATCTAAAAATATTTCAATCCAATTCAAAGAAGGTTTATCCCAAATATTGCTTTACTGTTTTTCGGACAGACCCTATCCCTTCAATTTCTGATCTCAAAATTTCTTCTATTTTTTCTCCAATGCCAGCTTTATACAAATTCACTCCAAAAATATTTTCATTGGCTAAAATACACTTAGCTTGATCTTTTAAACTTAGCGGATTTCCTAGCTGAACACCTGAAAGGCATTTTTGCAATTCATCATTTAGCGGATCCGGCGAAAGTTCAAAAGGCATTCCCCTGTCATCCACCGCAAGCAGATAACGGAGCCACCCTGCAATAGCAACAGGAATGCCTTTTAACGATTTCGCACTTCCATCTTTTTTTACATATGAATTTATAGTTTCGCCAAAGCGTACTCCCACACCTTGCGAAATATCAGTCACTATTCTCTGTACTGTATCTCCCAAATATGGATTAGGAAATCTTTCCCCTATACACTCTTGCAAAAATTTTTCAGGTGAAAGAATTCCTGGATCAGAAACCACCGCAATTCCTTCGTCCCCTACCAAATGTGCCAGTTTTAACATATCTGTATCTTTCATCTCATCAGAAAAAAGGGTATATCCTAATAAGCATCCATAAGGTGCAAGCGCAGAATGAATCGGGTTTAAGCAGGCGGTTACTTTCATCCTTTCGGATTTATTTACCGTTTCTCTATCGGTCATAAACACGCCGGCTTTTTCCAGCTTAGGCCTTCCATTAGGAAAGTCATCTTCTATCACCAAATACTGAGGTTCTTCCGCATTCACAAAAGGAGCTATAAAAGTTTTCTTTGATGTCATTATGGGTTTCATCCCCTCTACCCCCGCTTTCTCCAATTCTTCAGCAATCTTTTCGCTGGGGCGTGGTGTAATTTTATCAATCATAGTCCATGGAAACGCTATTTTCCCTGAAGCACTGATATACTGAACAAATTTTTCATTTACAAATTTTCTTTTTTCCCATTCTCTTGCTATCATCAAAATCGCATTTTTCAAGCGGTCACCGTTCCGGGAACAATTATCCATAGAAACCAGTGCTAACGGTGCTCCTCCTGTCTTAAAACGTTCCAACAGCATAGAAGTAACAACCGCCATAGCCGTGGAAGCTTTTTCTGGCCCATTTTCAATATCTTGCGACACAGCAGAAAGATATTTTCCGTCTGTTCCTGTTAACGCATATCCTTTTTCTGTAATCGTAAAAGACACTATCTGAAGTTCTGTAGAAGAAAAAATCTTTTTTAGTCGCTCCCATTGCGCCGTCTCCCATGACTGTGCTTTAACAGCCTCTGTCATAGATCCCAATATTCTTTCAGTCTTTCTTCCATCGTTTTGTAAAATTACACTGAGTACCAAACTATCAAATGGAGCATAAATTTC
>DVOS01000072.1 GCA_018713435.1 Candidatus Merdiplasma excrementigallinarum | reverse complement strand
GTGGTGATCCCCATATCCTGGGCATATTCATAGCCCAGCCGGGGAGTAATCTCGGTGATGCAGCGGACAGCTACCACGTTGATGGAGCGGACAATAGCCTCCCGGATGGTGGTGGGGCCGGTATAATTGTTCAGATCCCAGTTGCTGACCGGGGTGCCGTCCTCGTAGCTGTAAGGCTCGTTGTCGTAGGTGGAGAGCAGGGTTTTCCCGCAGGCATCCAGGGCCGGCGCGTAGGCGGTAATGATTTTGAAGGTGGAGCCCGGCTGCCGCTTGGTGTAGGTGGCCCGGTTTAAGGTAAGGCTTGCTTCCTTTTCGCCCCGCCCCCCTACAATCGCTTTCACATACCCGGTGCTCTGGTCCATAATCACCACCGAAGCCTGGGGCTGGGGCGTGATGGTGACCCGCTCTCCCAGAACCGTGTCATCGGCGCCGAGGACAGAGGCTTTAAACGCTTCCGCGCTGGCCCTCGCTTCCTCGGCGGTGGCATACATCAGATCAAAATCCGGATCGGAAGTCCGGCGCACGAAAGCCCGCAGCTCATCGTTTCCATAATTGGTAATGGCTCCGTCAGGACTTTCCAGGCTCAGGGCGTAATCAATGCCCACCTCTGTGCCGGCGGGGAAGTTGTCCGGATTGGCAAACTCCTCGTCACAGATCTGCTGGATGGCGTCATCCTGGGCGGAAAAAATCCGGAGGCCGCCGGAGTACACCGCCTTTACCGCCTGCTTGTAGGTATAGCCCTTCTCATTCATCAGGTCTTCGATAACCTGGTCGATCAGGGCGTCCTGGTAATAGGTGTAGATGGAAGAGGTGCTGTCGGTATTTTCTTCATTGGAATGAATCCGGGAGTAGACATCGTCCGCCAGCGCCTCCTGGTACTGATCCTGGGTGATGTAGCCCTGCTCCAGCATATGATCCAGCACATCCCTTCGCCTGGCGGCATTTTTTTCCGGATAGGTGATGGGATTATAGGCGGTGGGATTCTGGGTGATTCCCGCGATCACCGTACATTCGGACAGGGTCAGCTCCGATACGTCTTTTCCGAAATAGCGGTAGGCGGCAGCCTGCACCCCGTAACAGCCGGCTCCCAGATTGATGGTATTCAGATAATCCTCCAGGATCTGTTCTTTGGACATGGTTTTTTCCAGCTGCAGGGCCAGGTACTGCTCCTGGATTTTCCGGACAAGGCGTTCCTTAAAGGTAGTTTCGCTGGTCCAGCCTGTAAACACCGTATTTTTCAGAAGCTGCTGGGTGATGGTGCTGGCTCCTTCCGTAAAATTGCCGCCGGAACTGATTCCGACCCAGGCCGCCCGCAGGATGCCCTGGGGATCAATGCCGTGGTGGGTATAGAACCGCTCGTCCTCAATGGCCACTACCGCATGCTGCAGATCGACGGGAATACGGTCCAGGGTCACCAGGTCCCGATTGGCTTCCGGGAGGGTGAGCTTCTGCACCCGCTGGCCCTCCTGGTTATAGATATAGGTAGCCGCCTCTGTAGGAGAGAGCGCCACATTGGAAATATCCGGCGCGTCCGCGATAATCTGCCTCAGCACGGTGAAGCCGATAACGGCGCCCACTGCCAGCAGTATCAGAATGGAAAGAAGAAAAATGCGCAGGACGGTAAAGCCTGCTTTCCGTTTTATCCGTTTACCCCTGGGGGATTTCATTTTTTTTGAAACAGCTGATTCTCCAAAATTCATCTGCTATCCTCCATGCAATGTAGAAGAATGGACAGAGAGTCCGGTTGACTCACTGTGATTTCTATTGTATAACTAAACTGTTGAAAAAGTATAGGGGTTGTTTCTTAAATTTTTACGAGGAAAATTCTGATGAATCCGATTAAGATTGTGTATGAGGGCGGTGAGGGCGAGATTGTGGAAAAGAAATCCCGGTTTATCGCCACAGTGAAACCGGTGGAATCCCAGGGGGAGGCGCTGGACTTTATTGCCGCCATGAAAAAGAAATACTGGGACGCCACCCACAACTGCTTCGCCTTTGTCATCGGGGAAAACCAGGAGCTGCAGCGGTGCAGCGACGACGGGGAACCCCAGGGAACAGCGGGACGCCCCATGCTGGATGTGCTGCTGGGAGAGGGAATCCACAACGGAGCCGTGGTGGTGACCCGGTACTTCGGAGGAACCCTGCTGGGCACAGGAGGACTGGTGCGGGCCTATTCCCGGTCCGTGCAGGAAGGGCTGAAGAACAGCCGGATTGTGGAAAAGCGGCAGGGCTTTTTGCTGAGAATGCGGACGGATTACGGAGGAATTGGAAAGATACAGTATCTGCTGGGCCAGAGGGATCTGCGCATCACAGATTCTTCCTATACGGATGTGGTGGAAGTGGAAACCCTGGTGGGACAGGAGAAAATAGAGGAACTGAAGGCGGCGGTGACAGAGGGCACCAGCGGGCGGACTGCTTTTGTAAAAGAAGAGAAGGTCTGTTTTGCCTTTCTGGAAGGCGAGCCGATTCTGTTTGAACCGTGAGAGGGAAGGTTAGAAAGACCATGACAAAGGATATTCTGATAAGCATTCGGGGACTGCAGTCCATGGGAGACGACCAGCAGGAGGATCT
>DVOS01000007.1 GCA_018713435.1 Candidatus Merdiplasma excrementigallinarum | reverse complement strand
ATGATCTGGGGTGGATTTTTCCTTCGCGTGATTATAGGTTTTTTGTATTCATTCGGGGTGCCGATTCCCATATTACTTCCATTTGCTGGAAAAACAGGCATTGTCACTGATTCCATCTGTATGGGAATGTTGCTTCTAGGTTTTGTCAACAAAAAATGGAATGATTGGTGTGATTGTTTGGAGAATGATTTATTAGAAGATTTGGAGGCTGATGGGTATGAAGAAGATGATGAGTAGATTTCGAAGTACATTAAAGGAAAACTTATTACTTTTGCTTCTGCTGATTGGTTTTGGAATGGGGATTTTTCTCGCATTATGGAAATGCTCGTTAGAAGGATTTTTAAGCAAAGCAGAAACGGATTACGGAACCGAATGGAAGTTCCTGTTTGAAGCAGAAACAGAACTGCTTGGAGACCATGTGCTGGACAGAAATTAAGAAATTTTTCTGGTTAATCAGTAATCTGGTGAAGTACTTGGCAAATCATAGGTAGTTGCGGAGAGAACTCTGTTTTTGCATATAACATCGTAAGATATATAACGGGGAACAGATTGAACGGATTCATAGATGACGAAAGATATGAAATTACATCGGCGATTTATCTTGATCTAGCTGAGAACACCCCATCCGATGTAAAGCCGGGTGGGGTAGTTCAAACGGGAGCATTGAAATTCACAAAACGTACTATATAAATAACAGATCAAGAGGAAACTCAATATGATATTGGCATAGATGGATGGAAGATTTCACAGGGAAAGCAGGAAGTGTAATGAAAGGTAATAAGCATTTGGAATTTTTGAAGAGTATACGACTATTGCCAGAGGAGAAGGAAAGGAACGACAGAAGCAAGCAGAGATCACAAGACAATCAGGCACATAATATGACTAGGCAGGAGGAAAAGGATTTGCAGAAGGAACTTGAGAAACGTTTTGACGAACTTTTTGGGACTGCATCAGATGATTAGGCTATGAACAGACAGAGAAAACACCGATTATTAGCAGAATGTTGGAACCACCAAACGAAAACAAAGGAAATATAGAGAGGATGTGTTGTATGGATTCCGAAAGTGGTATGCTTCTAGTGGAATAGAGTATTTTTATTATCGCAACAAGAAAAGATATGAGACAGTCTTTTGAATGTTGCAGGAAGAAAATTATCGGAAATCCGTGTGAGGGAGAACCTCATGCACAGTTTGAGGTGGCAGGTAATGGAGACGGGAAGTACCGCTCCATTGCCTGACCACACCCAAGTCTGCCTGGTAGCGGGAAAGACATAGCCGGAGGGTGTCTATCGTGAAGTGGAAGCTGAAGGAAGCCGGATGAGGGGAACCTACTAACCCACGGGCAAACTGCTGGTCTGACGAATAGAAACCGCATAGAAGGCGGTGCATGAGGGAAAGCCTGCATAACAAGATGAAGCCCGATAGCTACACAGATCATGTGCAGTAAATGCGGCAGATGGATGGAGGAAAAGAAACGCGTGGGTCTTCGCTCCGCTTTGGTCGGTGCAGAACAAACGTCTCCTGGACGTTTTGCACCCCAGGGAGGTTTGTATGGAACGCTTTGAAAAGAGTAACCGTTATCGAAAGGTAGCGCTGAACGTACAGAAGTCAGCAGAGGCTATAGGAAACAGAATATATTTTTGCAATAAAGATATTTTTTAGGGAGCAGAGCCCATCCGGAACCTCGCGAGGAAACCTCGCTCGGTCGCGAGGCTTCGCCTCACTTTCGGCCCGGCTTGCTTCGTCCTGTCAAACAAGTTTGCCAGTACGAATCCAGCTTGGCCTCCGGATGGGCTCTGCTGTATTACGAAAAGTACAATTTATTGTGAAAAATCGGGGTGGGGGAAATGGACAAACGCCATATCTTGTGATACAATAATGCCATATGGCAACATATCGGTACAGCAATCTGTACAACAGGAACTGCCGCCCCGAGGCGGCGTTCTAACAAATAAGGAGGAAACTACAAATGGCGAGAAAAATGAAGACCATGGATGGTAATCATGCTGCAGCGCATGCGTCATACGCATTTACGGATGTGGCAGCGATTTACCCGATCACCCCTTCATCTGTCATGGCTGAGGCCACTGACGAGTGGGCAACACAGGGAAGAAAGAACATATTCGGACAGACTGTGCAGGTTATTGAGATGCAGTCTGAGGCCGGTGCAGCCGGTACAGTACATGGTTCCCTGGCAGCAGGCGCTCTGACCACTACATATACCGCGTCTCAGGGCTTACTGCTGATGATCCCCAACCTGTATAAGGTTGCCGGTGAGAGACTCCCGGGTGTGTTCAACGTTTCCGCACGTGCTCTGGCCAGCCATGCGCTGTCCATCTTTGGCGATCACTCTGATGTATATGCCTGCCGTCAGACCGGTGCATGTATGCTGTGTGAGTCCAGCGTGCAGGAAGTTATGGACCTGACTCCTGTGGCACATCTGGCTGCCATCAAGGGACGTCTTCCCTTCATTAACTTCTTCGATGGTTTCCGTACTTCCCACGAGATTCAGAAGATTGAGCAGTGGGACTACGAGGATCTGAAAGAGATGGTAGACTTCGATGCTCTGCAGGCATGGAGAGATCAGTGTCTGAATCCCAACCATCCCTGTGAGAGAGGTTCCGCTCAGAACCCGGATATTTTCTTCCAGGCAAGAGAGGCCTGCAACCCCTACTACGATGCGATGCCCGCTATCGTACAGGAGTACATGGACAAGGTAAACGCCAAGATCGGAACAGACTATAAGCTGTTCAACTACTATGGAGCACCGGATGCAGAGCGCGTGATTATTGCTATGGGTTCCGTATGTGACACCATCGAGGAGACCATTGACTATCTGCTGGCTGCCGGCGAAAAGGTTGGCGTTGTGAAGGTTCGTCTGTACAGACCGTTCTGTGCGGAAGCTCTGGTGAACGCTATCCCCGATACCGTAAAGCAGATTTCTGTACTTGACAGAACGAAAGAGCCCGGAGCTATGGGCGAGCCTCTGTATCTGGACGTTGTGGCAGCTCTGAAGGGCACCAAGTTCGATGCGGTTCCCATCTTCACCGGACGTTACGGACTGGGCTCCAAGGATACCACACCGGCACAGATCGTTGCGGTATATAACAACACTGAGAAGCAGAAATTCACCATCGGTATTGAAGATGATGTGACGCATCTGTCTCTGGAGCTGGGCGCTCCGCTGGTAACCACACCGGAAGGAACCATCAACTGTAAGTTCTGGGGTCTGGGTGCCGACGGTACGGTAGGTGCCAACAAGAACTCCATCAAGATCATCGGTGACAATACGGATATGTATGCCCAGGCATACTTTGATTATGACTCCAAGAAATCCGGCGGTGTGACCATGTCCCACCTGCGCTTTGGTAAGAAGCCCATCAAGTCCACCTACCTGATTCACCAGGCCAACTTTGTGGCATGCCATAATCCGGCCTATGTGCGCAAGTACAACATGGTGCAGGAGCTGGTTGACGGCGGTACATTCCTGCTGAACTGTCCCTGGGATATGGAAGGCATCGAGCGCCATCTGCCCGGACAGGTGAAGAAGTTTATGTATGACCACAAGATTAAATTCTATGTGATCGACGGTATTAAGATCGGTAAGGAGATCGGTCTGGGCGGACGTATCAACACCGTTCTTCAGTCCGCGTTCTTCAAACTGGCTGACATTATTCCTGAGGAGCATGCCATCGAGCTGATGAAGGCTGCCGCAAAGGCTACCTACGGCCGTAAGGGTGACAAGATCGTTCAGATGAACTACGATGCCATCGACGCAGGCGCCAAGCAGGTCGTTGAGATTCAGATCCCCGAGAGCTGGGCAAACGCGCAGGATGAGGGACTGGACTTCAAGGTTGCCGATAAGGGACGTCAGGATGTAAGAGATTTCGTAAATAACGTACAGAGCAAGATCAATGCGCAGGAGGGCAACTCCCTTCCCGTATCCGCATTCAAGGACTATGTGGACGGCACTACGCCTTCCGGTTCCGCTGCTTATGAGAAGCGCGGTATTGCAGTGGATATCCCGGTATGGAATCCGGAGAACTGTATCCAGTGTAACAGATGTTCCTATGTATGCCCCCACGCGGTTATCCGTCCTATCGCCATGACAGAGGAAGAGGCTGCGGCAGCACCTGAAGGAACCAAGACTCTGCCCATGACCGGTATGGCAGGCTACAAATTCGCCCTGGTTGTTTCCGCTCTCGACTGTACCGGATGCGGTTCCTGTGCGAACGTATGCCCGGGCAAGAAGGGCGCCAAGGCTCTGGCTATGGAGAACATGGAAGCCAATGCCGGCTGCCAGGCTGCATTTGATTATGCGGTAGAGCTGCCTGCCAAGGCCGATGTGATTGAGAAATTCAAAGAGAACACCGTTAAGGGATCTCAGTTCAAACAGCCGCTGCTTGAGTTCTCAGGCGCATGTGCCGGATGTGGAGAGACTCCTTACGCAAAACTGATCACCCAGCTGTTTGGTGACAGAATGTATATCGCAAACGCAACCGGATGCTCCTCTATCTGGGGCAACTCCTCACCCTCCACACCTTACACGGTGAACGAGAAGGGACAGGGCCCGGCATGGTCCAACTCTCTGTTTGAGGATAATGCTGAGTTCGGTTACGGTATGCTGCTGGCTCAGAACGCCATCCGTGCAGGTCTGAAAGCAAAGGTTGAGGCTCTGGTTGAGAGCGGATCCAATGCGGATGTGAAGGCTGCCGGGCAGGAATGGCTGGATACCTACGGCGTAGGCGCTACCAACGGCGCGGCTACCGATAAGCTGATTGCCGCTCTGGAAGCCTGCGGATGCGATGAGGCGAAAGAGATCCTGAAGAATAAGAACTATCTGTCCAAGAAGTCCCAGTGGATCTTCGGCGGTGACGGATGGGCCTACGATATCGGTTTCGGCGGTGTTGACCATGTACTGGCTTCCGGTCAGGATGTAAACATCATGGTATTCGATACCGAGGTTTATTCCAATACCGGCGGACAGGCTTCCAAGTCCACCCAGCCCGGTGCCGTGGCACAGTTCGCTGCAGGCGGCAAGGAAGTGAAGAAGAAAGATATGGCAAGCATTGCCATGAGCTACGGCTATGTATATGTGGCTCAGATCGCTATGGGCGCTGACTACAATCAGACCGTGAAGGCAATCGCAGAGGCTGAGGCATATCCGGGACCGTCCCTGATCATCGCTTACGCTCCCTGTATCAACCACGGTATCAAGAAGGGTATGTCCAAGGCTCAGACTGAGGAGCAGCTGGCTGTAGAGGCTGGTTACTGGCACTGCTTCCGCTTCAACCCGGCGCTGAAGGAAGAGGGCAAGCCCGCATTCATTCTGGACTCCAAGGCTCCTACCGGAGATCTGATGGAATTCCTGGATGGCGAGGTGCGTTACAACTCCCTGAAGCGTGCTAATCCGGAGAGAGCGGAGAAGCTGTTCGCAAAGAACGCTGCTTACAACAAGGAGAGATACGAGTACCTGAACAAGCTGATCAGCGTATACGGCGGAGAGGAAAAGTAATCCAGGCTGAAATGACAGCAATATAACAGAAAAGAGGATGCGGCAAAACCATGGGTTTCATGGTTGGGCTGCGTCCTCTTTTCACATTCTCCATGAAAACATCATACCGTAAATAAAAAGGCGTTTTTATGGACTATCTGAATCTTGTGCCGGTGACAGGCGTGATCGTAAATGTGGAGCGAGGGGAAGACTGCTGCAGTCAGATGCTGACCCTTCATACAGCCGGCGGCATTGTAAATTTTATTGTGGATACGGACACGGCAGTGCTGGAAAACCGGCAGCTGCGGGCCGGTATGCGGGTAGCGGCGTTTTATGACAGTACGGTGGCTGTGCCGCTGATTTTTCCGCCCCGGTATCAGGCGGCAGTCGTGACGTCCGTAGGAAGAAACCAGCAGATCATGCTGGCTTATTTTGATGAAAATCTTCTGTCCCAGAATGGAGATCTGCAGCTGAATGTGGGAAGAAATACGGTAATCCGCACATTAAACGGGCAAAGCTACAGCTGCAGTGTGGGAGACCACATTCTCCTGGTGTATTATACGGCGGCGACACGCAGCATACCGCCCCAGACCACGCCGGAACGAATCGTGGTATTCTGCTGACAGAACCTGCCGGACGGTCCCCCAAGGTTGACTTAAAGGGCGGAAGCAAGTAGAATAAAAAGGAAATAAAAGTCGGAAAAGGAGGAGAAGGATGGCGGAAAGGAAAAGACTGCCGAGGGAGAGAAAGCAGGGAAACATTCTGCTGGCCCTGGTTCTGACCCTTTTTATTTTTACTGCGGCCGTGGTGCTGGTTCTGAATTTTAAATGGCTTTACTATATCGATATCACCATCCTGGGACTGGAAGAAAAATCCGGAATGACGGTGAAGGAGATCCGGGCCAACTATGACGCCCTGATTCAGTATAATCAGTTCTGGTTTCACGGGGATCTGAAGTTTCCCACCCTGTTTATGTCTGAGACGGGGCGGATCCACTTCCAGGAAGTAAAACAGATTTTTACGGCGGTGCAGTATCTGTGCATGGGAAGCGGGATTGCGTCCCTGATCGGCATAATCCGCCATGCCAGAAGCCGCAGACTGGGATATCTGAAAATAGCGGGGATTCTGACATTTGCCATTCCGCTGCTGCTGGGAGCGCTGGCGGCTGTGAGCTGGGAGCGGTTTTTTGTGGCTTTTCACCGCATTTTTTTCAGGAATGATTACTGGCTGTTTGATTCCAGAACGGATCCGGTGATTCTGATTTTGCCGGACGCCTATTTCCTGCACTGCGCGCTGCTGATTTTGCTGCTGATTGTGCTGGGAGGCCTGTTCTGTTTCTGGATTTACGGGAAGCGGAAAAGGGCGGCGGCACAGAAAAGACGTGGAAGGGGCAGATGACTGCCGGCCGCGCAGCTGCAGGGAGGTTTCGCGGGCCCTGTGATTATAGCGGAGGAATATCCGGTGAACCTCTCCGGAGCTTTCTCCAGACTGGAGATCGCGGATGCGGAGGGAAACATCTATTCTTATGATAACGCGGAAGGAACGGGGACTTACTATCCGGGTATGCTGGTTCAGACCTATGAGTTTGACGATCTGACGGTAGACCTGCGGCTGATTTTCGGCAGTGACAGAACAGCCCTGGTTCGCACAGAGATTACCAACAAGACGGAAGAGCCCATGGAGCTGACCCTGAGATGGAAAGGAGATATGTACTCCAACTATGGAGATGAGTACACCCTGATGGAGAACAGTCTGGAGTCTACGGAGGACGGCGTACAGGTGAATTTCCGGGAGGTTCGTTCTACCTGGAGCTACCTGATGACAGATGAAGTGAAGTTTAATGTCCGCCACGACATTCCGGTGGAGACCACCGCAGGCGGCGATACGTATGTGACCACCGCGGTGGATCCGGTTGCCCTGGATGCGGGAGCCGCTTTCACCACCTGGTCCGCAGAGAGCTATACCTTCACAGCGGAAGAAGCGGAGGAAGAAAAGGCCCTGGCAGCGGATATGCTGGCGAACGGAGAAACCTGCTTCCAGGAAAGCGCAGACCGCTGGAACGGGTATCTGGCGACTATTGAGAAGGACGATACGCAGGTTGGGAAACAGTACAAGAAGGCTGCCGTGAAAGCCATCGAGACCATGATGACCAACTACAAGAGCGCCGCAGGCGATCTGCTTCACGGCGGAGTAGTTCCCTCCATGTCCTATATGTGGTTCATCGGACTGTGGGCCTGGGACTCCTGGAAACAGGTAGTGGGAATGGCAAAATACAATCCGGACGCAGCCATCGAAAATGTCCGCTCCATCTTTGATTATCAGATACAGGAGGATGATGAGGTTCGTCCCCAGGACGCAGGCGCCATCATCGACTGTATCTTCTATAACAAGGGACCGGAACGGGGAGGAGACGGCGGAAACTGGAACGAGAGAAACTCCAAACCGCCTCTTGCGGCCTGGGCTGTGTACAATGCCTATATCGAGAGCGGCGACACAGAATTCCTGGAGGAAATGTATCCCAAGCTGGTAGCCTATCATAACTGGTGGTATACCAACCGTGACGTGGACGGAAACGGCGTGGCAGAGTACGGCGGCATGGTGCACGACTCTCACTACCAGTACGATGAGAACGGCGAGCTGGTGCTGGATGAAAACGGCAATCCCATGGTAGACGCCGAGGCAGTGATCGAGGCTGCGGCATGGGAGAGCGGCATGGATAACGCGCCCCGTTTTGATGTTTCCGGCAACGGACCGGATGATGTGGGAACTCTGGTTTACGAAGTAAAGAATGATGAGGGCCAGGTAGTGGGCTATACCATTAACCAGGAGTCTGTTGACCTGAACTCTTATCTGTACGCCGAGAAAGGCTTCCTGAAAGCTATGGCGGAGGAGCTGGGACTGGAAGAGGACGCTGCGAAATACGAAGAGGAGGCAGCCGCCCTTCGGGACTACATCAATACCTACATGTATGATGAAGAGACCGGTTTCTACTATGATCTGCAGATCAACGAGGACGGCAGCGAGAAGAAGCTGCTGGTGAACAGAGGAAAAGGCTGTGAAGGCTGGCTGCCGCTGTGGGCGAAAGTTGCTGACCAGGAACAGGCTGACCAGGTTGTGGAGAAAATGATGGATGAGGAGTGCTTTAACCTGACCGTGCCCCTTCCCGTTACCTCCAAGGACAACGACATGTTTGAGGCCGACAAGTACTGGAGAGGACCGGTATGGCTGGATCAGGCCATGTACGGCATCGAGGGTATGAAGAACTACGGCTATGACGCCGAGGCGAAGGAACTGGTGGAGAAGATGTTCCAGAATGCGGAAGGCCTTCTGGGCGACGGTCCGATCCGTGAGAATTACAATCCTCTCACCGGCGAGGGCCTTCATACCAAGAACTTCAGCTGGTCCGCGGCATGCTTCTACCTGATGTATGAGAACGTGCTGGCGGGAGACGGAACCACCTGTCAGACCGGCATCGAATAACAGAAGAAAAACAGCTGGCATAGAGAGGGTGCTGCGAAATCATGAAATTCATGATGAAGCAGCACCCTCGTTCTATCATAAATGTGAGGGAAAAATACTTTTGGAGCAGGGTATTGATAAAATCGGGGGAAACAAGTAGAATATAATAATATCGGAAACGAAAAACAGAAAATAGCGATATATTAAGGAGACGATGGCATGAATCTGAAAAATATTCCGGCTTACGAGCTGGTGATGCAACAGGATATTCCGGATATACAGTCGGAAGGCTATCTGCTGCGGCATAAGAAAAGCGGCGCCAGAGTGATGGTGCTGGAGAACCGGGATGAGAACAAGGTCTTTAACATTGCATTCCGCACAACTCCCACGGACAGTACAGGCGTGGCCCACATCATTGAACACACCGTGCTGTGCGGCAGCAGAAAATTCCCCTCCAAAGATCCTTTTGTGGAGCTGGCGAAGGGATCCATGAACACATTCCTCAACGCCATGACCTACCCGGATAAGACCATGTTCCCGGTGGCCAGCTGCAACGATGCGGATTTTGCCAATCTGATGGATGTGTATCTGGATGCGGTATTCTTCCCCAATATATATAAGAAAGAAGAGATCTTCCGTCAGGAGGGCTGGAGCTATCAGCTGGAGAATGCCGGGGACGAGCTGGTGTACAACGGCGTGGTTTATAATGAGATGAAAGGGGTATTTTCCTCGCCGGAGGACGTGCTGGAGCGGGAGATTTTAAATTCCCTGTTTCCGGATAATACCTATCACTGGGAGTCCGGCGGAGATCCCGAGTACATTCCGGATCTGACGTATGAGGCCTTCCTGGATTTTCATCGGAAATATTACCATCCGTCCAACAGCTATATTTACCTGTATGGGAAAATGGATTTTGAAGAACGGCTGAACTGGATGGATCGGGAGTATCTGAGCTGTTTTGAGAAAAAAGAGGTGGATTCTGCCATTGCGCTGCAGAAACCGTTTGAGGCCATGGCCCGGGTGGAGCGGAAATATTCCATTGCCGCCGGAGATACCATGGAGGACAATACCTACCTGTCTTATAACGCGGCGGTGGGAACCAGCCTGGACAGCCGTCTGGCAAACGCTTTCGCCGTGCTGGAGTACGCGCTGCTGGAAGCGCCGGGAGCGCCCTTAAAGCAGGCGCTGCTGGATGCCGGCATCGGCAAGGACATTATGAGTTCTTATGACAGCGGAATTTTTCAGCCCGTATTTTCCATTATTGCCAAAAATGCCAATGGCTCTGATAAGGAACGGTTCCTGGAGACCGTGCGAGGGGAACTGGAAAAGATTGCCCGGGCAGGGGTGGATGAAAAAGCGATCCGTGCCGCTGTGAATATCATGGAATTTAAATTCAGAGAAGCAGATTATGGCTCTTATCCCAGAGGGCTTATGTACGGTCTGGATGTGTTTGACAGCTGGCTTTATGACGACGGGAAACCGTTTGACTACCTGCTTCAGCTGGACGACTATGAATTTCTGAAGGAGCAGATCGGAACCGGTTACTATGAAAAACTGATCCGCACATACCTTCTGGACAATCCCCACGTATCGTTTGTGACGGTGGAGCCGGAGAAAGGCCTGACAGCCAGGATGGAGCAGGAGACGAAAGAAAAGCTGGCCCGCTATAAGGCTTCTCTTACAGAAGAACAGGTGGCGGAGCTGGTGGAAAAAACCAGGAAACTGCGGGTTTTCCAGGAGACTCCCTCCACGAAGGAGGAGCTGGAAGCCATTCCCATGCTTGCCAGAGAAGATATGAAAAAAACGGCGCTTTCCCTTTCGGCTGTTAAGCAGAACTGGGACGGGGTCACCGTGCTGCACCATGATTATGCCACCAACGGCATTGCCTATATCCAGCTGCTCTTTGACGCATCTTCCGTTCCGGAAGCGGATCTGCCTTACCTGGGAATCCTGAAAAATGTGCTGGGGATGGTGGATACGGAGCATTACGGATACGGGGAACTGTACAATGAGATCAATATGAATACGGGAGGGATTACCCCCGGCATCAGCGTATATCCCAATGAGCAGGATTCGTCCCTGGTGCGGGCGGGACTGGGGATACAGGTCCGCACGCTGGAGGATAAAATCGGCTACTCTTTCAGAATGATAGAAGAGATCCTCTTTTCCTCCAATCTGGGACAGGAAAAACGGCTGCAGGAAATTATCAAGAAGCTGGAATCCAGGGTTTCGGCCCAGCTGAATGCGGCGGGCAGTACGACGGCGGCTGTAAGAGCCATGTCCTATTTCTCGCCTTCCTATCTGGTCAGCGACAGTGTGTCCGGGATTGCATTTTATGAGACCGTGGCGGATCTGGAAAAACACTTTGATGAAAAGCGGGACATGCTGGTAAAAAAACTGAAAAATGTGCTTGAAACAGTGCTGAAGAAGGGCGGTCTTCTGGTAAGCTTTACGGGAAGCGGGGAGGCTCTGGAAAAGATGCGGACTCCGCTGCGGCATCTGCAGGACCGTCTGGGTGAGAGTGAAAATCCGGGTGATGAGCCGCTGCGGTATTTTGCGGGACTGAAGCCGGAGGTGAAAAACGAAGGCTTCCTGACGCCCTCCAAAGTGCAGTATGTGGTGCGGAGCGGAAACTTCAGAAAAGCAGGCTTCGAGTATACCGGAGCCCTGAAGGTTCTGAAAGTGATTATGAATTATGAGTATCTGTGGAATCAGATCCGGGTGGTAGGCGGCGCATACGGCTGCGGGGCCGCTTTCGGAAGAAACGGTGACGCCAACTTTTCTTCCTACCGGGATCCTCACCTTAGAAGAACCGTTCAGGTATATGAGGGGATACCGGAGTTTGTGGAGAACTTTTCCGCGGATGAAAAGGATATGACCAAGTATGTGATCGGCACCATCAGCGATATGGACATGCCGCTTCCTCCGTCTGTCCTTGGACGCCGTTCTTTAAGCGCCTGGCTGTGCGGCCTGACTTATGAGACGCTCCAGAGAGAGAGAGACCAGGTGCTGGCGGTGACGGTAAGCGACATCCGGGCGCTGGCTCCCCTGATGCGGGCGGTGCTGGATGCAGGCTGCGTATGCGCGCTGGGCGGCGAGGAAAAGCTCCGGGAAGAAAAGGATCTGTTTAAAGAACTGAAGGAATTATAAATATGGAAAATGCAAAATTTAAATCCGGCTTTGCGACCCTGATCGGCAGGCCCAACGTGGGGAAATCCACCCTGATGAACCATCTCATCGGGCAGAAGATTGCCATCACATCCAACAAGCCTCAGACCACAAGAAACAGGATACAGACTGTCTATACCTGTCCGGAGGGACAGATTGTATTTCTGGATACGCCCGGCATTCACAAGGCCAAAAATAAGCTGGGCGAGTATATGGTAACAGTGGCGGAGAGAACCCTCAGCGAAGTGGACGTGATCCTGTGGCTGGTGGAACCCTCCACCTTTATCGGAAAAGGGGAACAGCATATAGCCGCTCAGCTGCAGAGGGCAAAGGTTCCGGTAATCCTGGTGATGAATAAGATCGACACGGTAAAGAAAGAGGACGTACCCCGGTATCTGGATGCTTACCGGCAGCTGTGCGATTTTGCTGAGATGATACCGGTGTCAGCCCTGCGGGGAAAGAACCTTACCGCGGTGACGGACGCTATTTTGAAGTATCTTCCCTACGGCCCCCAGTTCTATGATGAAGAGACCGTAACCGATCAGCCCCAGCGGCAGATCGTGGCGGAGCTGATCCGGGAAAAGGCGCTGCGGTGTCTGGATGAGGAGATCCCTCACGGCATCGCGGTGGCCATTGACCGGATGCGGGAGCGGCCCGACGGGCAGATTATGGATGTCGACGCTACCATTATCTGTGAGCGGGATTCCCATAAGGGAATTGTGATCGGAAAAGGGGGCGCCATGCTTCGCAGAATTGGAAGCCAGGCCCGCAGGGAAATTGAAAACATGCTGGAGATGAAGGTGAACCTCCAGCTGTGGGTGAAGGTCAAAAAAGACTGGCGGGACAGCGATTTTATGATCAAAAATTTCGGATACAATAAGAAGGAACTGTAGGAAGAACCATGAGCCAGGGAATCGAGCTGACCGGAATGGTGCTTTCCTCTGTGCCTTCCGGAGATTATGATAAGAGGGTGGTGCTGCTGACAAAAGAGAGGGGCAAGATTACCGCTTTTGCCAGAGGCGCCAGACGGCAGGGGAGCGGCCTGCTGGCAGCGGCCAGCCCTTTCTGCTTTGGGAAATTTACGCTGTATGAAGGGCGGACTGCCTACACGCTGGCCTCCGCCGATATATCCCACTACTTTGAAAAAGCCAGAGAGGATCTGGAGGGAGCCTGCTACGGCTTCTATTTTATGGAATTTGCGGATTATTACGGCCAGGAAAATCTGGACGCTTCCCTGATGCTGAATCTGCTCTTCGTCTCCATGCTGGCCCTGGAGAGGGAGCAGCTTCCCAACCGGCTGGTCCGGTATGTATTTGAAATCCGGATGATGGTGATCAACGGAGAGTTTCCCCAGGATGCGGCTTATGACAGTTCGCTTCTGGAGTCCACCCGCTATGCCCTCCAGTATGTGATCCGGGCGCCTCTGCAGAAGCTGTTTACCTTTGTGGTAAAGGAGGAAGTGCTGGATGAGATGGCCCGGGTGCAGGACAAAATACGGAGAACGTATGTGGACCGGAGGTTTCGGTCCCTGGATATTCTGGAAAAAATTTGTTGAAAAGATGCAGGTTTAAGGATATAATAAATTGGATTGCTTCGGAAATTGTATCGGAAACGGGAAAATGCCAGTTTAGGAGGAAAAGCATGAGAACAGGGAAAGGCGGCGGTATGGCCGCTGTTCTGGTATGCGCTCTGATGCTGGGCGGGTGCGGGATGCTGGGGGAAAAGCCCTGGGAGCCCACAGAGACTGCCCTGCAGATGAAAAAGGACGGTACGGTCACGGAGACGGTGATCGATCAGCTGGATCAGAACTATTACAGCAGCCAGGAACTGGAGAGTATGATCAACAGTTCTGTCAGCGAATATAATCAGTCCAAAGGCGGGGATGTAATTACAATCGACAGCCTGTCAATCGAAAATAATCAGGTGAATCTTACCATGACCTACGCTTCGGCGCAGGACTATGCGGAATACAATAACGTCCGTTTTTACAACGGCTCCATGCTGGGAGCGGAGATGGACGGCTATCTGTTTTACAACCAGTTCAGGCAGGTGGAGAAGGGCACGGTTACGGCGGATGATCTGTCCAATGAGGAGGCCCTCAGGCATAAAGAGTATCAGGTCCTTGTAACGGACACCTCCCACGCGGTGCGGGTGCCGGGGGACGTAGTTTACGTCAGCGTAAACGGCACGCCCACAGGCCCCAGGGATGTGGCTCCGGTGGAGGACGCCTCTGCCCAGACCGAGGGACTGGTGCTTCCCTCCTCGGCGGTTTACGTGGAGGAGGACAGCTCTCCGGTAACATGGGAAGATCTGGAAAAAACCTATCTGTATATTATATATGAATTTTGATGTTTGAGGAGGAAGATCATGGAAAAGACAATGGAAAAGATCGTCGCGCTGGCAAAAGGCAGAGGGTTCGTGTATCCCGGATCCGAGATCTACGGCGGTCTGGCCAACACCTGGGACTATGGAAACCTGGGCGTAGAACTGAAAAATAACGTCAAGAAAGCCTGGTGGCAGAAGTTTGTGATGGAGAACCCCTACAATGTAGGCGTGGACTGCGCCATCCTGATGAATCCCCAGACCTGGGTGGCTTCCGGCCATCTGGGAGGCTTTTCCGATCCTCTTATGGACTGCCGGGAGTGCCACGAGCGCTTCAGAGCGGACAAGCTGATTGAGGATTACTGTGAGGAAAAGGGAATCACCCTGGAAAAGCCCATCGATGCCTTTTCACAGGAAGAGATGAAAAATTTTGTGGAGGAACACAATATTCCCTGTCCTTCCTGCGGAAAACACAATTTTACGGATATCCGTCAGTTTAACCTGATGTTTAAAACCTTCCAGGGCGTGACGGAGGACGCCAAGAATACCGTATATTTAAGACCGGAGACGGCTCAGGGTATTTTTGTGAACTTTAAAAACGTACAGCGGACATCCAGAAAGAAGGTGCCCTTCGGCATCGGACAGATCGGAAAATCTTTCCGGAATGAGATTACCCCCGGAAACTTCACCTTCCGTACCAGGGAGTTCGAGCAGATGGAGCTGGAATTTTTCTGCCAGCCGGGAACGGACCTGGAGTGGTTTAAATACTGGAGAGAATTCTGCATCAACTGGCTGAAATCTCTCGGCATGAAGGACGAGGAGATGCGGGCCAGGGACCACGCCCCGGAAGAACTGTGCTTCTACAGCAAGGCAACCACCGACAT
>DVOS01000071.1 GCA_018713435.1 Candidatus Merdiplasma excrementigallinarum | reverse complement strand
TTTCTGCCGGTACAGATAGTAGGGATACAGCCCTGCCCGCTCACAGTAAGAGGCCGTCATATCCATAATCTCGCTGCTGTTCTGAAAAGAGATATCCTGATATTCGTCTTTAAACAGGCTCAGTCTGGCAGCCCGCTTCAGAGCCAGGGAGTGAACCGTCACACTGTCCGGATCCAGCTTCCCGATCTCTTTCATGGTATGCTCCACCTGTTCTTTCCCTTCTCCGGGCAGTCCCACAATCAGATCCATATTGATATTGTCAAACCCCATTTCCCGGGCCAGACAGAAAGCGGAAACCGTCTGCTCCACCGTATGCCTCCGGCCGATCAGGTCCAGCGTGGCCTGATTCATGGTCTGGGGATTGATGGAAATTCTGGTGATCCCGTGATCCAGCAGCACCTGCAGTTTGTCCCGGGTGATGGAATCCGGCCGGCCGGCTTCCACGGTAAATTCCCGCAGATGGCTGTAATCAAACCGCTCCTCCAGCTTGGTCAGCAGCCGGTCCATCTGGTACGGTTCCAGCGTGGTGGGGGTCCCGCCCCCTATATAGACCGTGTTCAGTTCCCGTCCCGCAAAGGTCTCGGAGGCCGCGTCAATCTCCCGGCAGAGGGCGTCCAGATAATCGTCCACCCGGTTTTTCCACACCTTCAGAGGGCTGGAGCTGAAAGAACAGTAAAGGCAGATGCTGGGGCAGAAGGGAATGCCCACATACAGGCTGTAGCCGTTTTCGTAGTTCAGGTCTTTCAGAATATGCCGCTCCCGGTTGGCGATCATGACCGCCAGCGCTGTTTTTTCCCTGCTGGTAAAATACGTATCCCGCATATAGGCGGCTATGTCTGCATTTTTCCATCCCTGTTCCAGAAGAGCCATGGGAATCTTGGTGGGCCGTATGCCGGTCAGGTCCCCCCAGGGCAGTTCTGTGCCGGTAAGGTTTCGCAGCATCTCATAGGCCAGACGCTTCAGCGCGTTTTTGGTCTCCTTCCGGTTTTCCTCATAGCAGACAGAGACGCTGTCCGTAAGGACCAGGGCCCCGTCCTCAAAAACAGATATGGTAATCTGATTTTCTTCATAAAAAACCGAGATTTTCAGTTCTGCATCTGTGCCGTCCTCTTCTCCATAGACAACCGTCACATCCTTTCCCGGATAAAATGACTTGATCAGAGAATAGATGTCATACTCAAAATCCCGTTTATTTAACTGCAGCTGTATCATGATTCCGATACTCCCGCTCCTTTTTTCCGTGTCTTTTCCGTTTTCATCCGGTCCGCCGGCTACAGAAAAGGATTGTACCGCTTCTCATATCCGATGGTGGTTTCGCTTTCATGGCCGGGGAAAACCCGGGTCTCCTCCGGCAGCACCAGCAGCTTTTCCCGGATGGAGCGCACCAGCGTGGAAGCGCTTCCCGTGGGAAAATCCGACCTGCCTACCGATCCGCAAAACAGGGTGTCTCCGGAAAACAGGATCCCTTCCTCCGGAAAATAGAAAGAAGCGCTGCCTGCCGTATGGCCCGGCGTTCCCAGCACCAGCATCTTTCTCCCCGCCATGGTCAGTTCCTGTCCGTCCCGCAGATTTTCATCCGGCTCCAGCGTCATGGGATGACCGAACATCCGGGAAAGATTCAGATCGGTGGAAGCCAGCAGCTCCCGCTCCGCCTCCATGGCCCAGCAGGGAATCTGATAAGCGGCGCAGATCTCACGGACTGCCCCGATATGGTCATAGTGGCCGTGGGTCAGAAAAACCGCCGCGGGTTTTCCCCCCATCTCCTCCGCTTTTCTTCGGATGCGGTCCGCCTCAGCTGCCGGGTCAATCACCAGCATCTCCCCTGTCTCCCGGCTCATCACCAGGTAGCCGTTTGTTCCCAGCTGTCCCAGAACCAGGTTCTCTACTGTCAGCTTATCCATGACTTCTCCCTTCTTTCTCAGCCTGTGCTCCGCTCTATATCAATCACGCTCTCTACCTGCCGTATTTTATCAATCAGATAGTTCAGCGTCGCCTTCCCCGGCACCTGGAATTCCATGCTGATGGTGGCCAGGCCCTGTTTGTTGGTCCGGGAGCTGACAGCGCTTACATCAATCTTGCGCTCTGTAAAAATCCGGGTAATATCCACCAGCAGGCCGGTCCGGTTGTTGGCAAAAATCTTAATCTCCGCCATATACAGGCCGGTGTCGTGGCTGTCCTCACCCTGCTGCCATTCCGCGTCGATCAGCCGCGCCCTCTCGCTCTCCGGAAGATTTACAATATTCACGCAGTCCGTCCGGTGAATGGAAACGCCCCGGCCCCTGGTGACAAATCCCACAATCTCATCTCCCGGCACCGGGCTGCAGCACTTGGAGAACCGCACCGCCACATCGTCGATCCCTTTTACGGTAATGCCGGATCTGGACTTGGCAATCCGCACTTTCTCCCTGGAGTTCTGTACCTCCTCCATAATCTGCTGGTCGGTCACGTTTCGCTTATGCTCTTTTTCGTATCCCTCCAGCAGCTTGTTGACAATCTGGCCTTCCTTCAGTCCGCCGTGTCCCACGGCAGCCATCACGGATTCCCAGTCCTTAAAGCCGTACTTGCGGATCACCCCCGCCGTGTATTCCGGCTTTACCAGATCGGTAAATACCAGCCCCTTGGCTTTGCAGTAGGCCAGAAGCATTTCTTTTCCCCGGATAATGTTATCTTCCTTGCGCTCCTGCTTAAACCACTGGAGGATTTTGTTCTTGGCCTGGGTGCTTTTTACAATTTTCAGCCAGTCACGGCTGGGCCCCTTGGAGTTCTGGGAAGTGATAATCTCAATCCGGTCCCCGTTCTGAATCACATAGTCGATGGTCACCAGTTTTCCGTTGACCCTGGCGCCGATCATCCGGTTGCCCACCGCGCTGTGAATGCTGTAGGCGAAATCGATGGGAGTGGATCCGTTCGGAAGGTTTTTCACATCCCCCGCGGGAGTGAAGCAGTAAACGCTCTCATTGAACAGATCCAGGTCGCTCTTCAGCAGACTCATAAATTCCCGGTTGTCGGACATATCCTGCTGCCATTCCAGAATCTGGCGCAGCCAGGTAAGTTTTTCCTCCTCCTGCTGGGAGCTGGGCTTCTTCCCGTCGGAAGCTTCCTTATATTTCCAGTGGGCGGCGATACCGTATTCCGCCACCCGGTGCATCTCAAAGGTCCGGATCTGAATCTCAAAGGGAGAGCCGTTTGGCCCGATCAGGGTGGTATGGAGGGACTGGTACATATTCTGCTTGGGCATGGCGATATAGTCTTTAAACCTGCCCGGAATAGGGGTGTACATCTCATGGATCACACCCAGCGCCGCGTAGCAGTCCTTTACCGTATCCACAATGATCCGCACGGCAAACAGGTCGTAAATCTGGTCCAGCGTCTTCTGCTGGTTCACCATTTTCTTGTAAATGCTGAAAAAATGTTTCGCCCGGCCGTCAATCTGGGCTTTAATCCCCGCGGCCTCAATATGGCTTTTCACATCTTCCACGATGTGCTCCACAAAAGCCTGGCGCTCCCCCTTTTTCAGGGCAATTTTTTCCACCAGGTCATAGTAGACCTCCGGTTCCAGATACTTCAAAGACAGGTCATCCAGTTCCACCTTGATCTTGGAAATACCAAGCCTCTGGGCGATGGGCGCATAGATGTCCATGGTTTCCCTGGCTTTTTCCTTCTGTTTCGCCGGCGACCAGTACTTGGCGGTCCGCATATTGTGAAGCCGGTCTGCCAGCTTTACCAGTATAACCCGGATATCCTTGGCCATGGCCAGAAACATTTTTCTGAGATTCTCTGCCTGTACCTCCACCTTGTCCGCCGAATAGTTCAGCTGGCCCAGCTTGGTCACGCCGTCCACAATCAGTTCCACTTCTTCGCCGAACTGTTCCTTCAGTTCTTCCGACGTCATGATGGTATCTTCCACCACATCGTGGAGCAGGCCGGCCACAATGGACTCTTTGTCCAGTTCCAGGTCCGCCAGAATAATCGCCACACAGAGGGGATGAATGATATAGGGCTCTCCGGATTTTCTTTTCTGGTCCTTATGAGCCTCGAAAGCTACCCGGTAAGCCTTTTCGATCATGGTGAGATCATCCGAGGGATGATATTTCATCACACTGGAAATCAGTTCCTGGTACAGTTCCTCCGGGCTGGTAAAGTCCTTCATGGTTTTTACGCCGGCGTCCGCTTTTTTGATTTCCTCAATCTCTTTCTGGTTCTTCTCTTCCGCAATAGGCATACTCTCTTCACCGTCTCTACTTTCCCGCCCTGTCACTGCGGGGTGCCTGCTTTCTTTCCTCAGCTGTTACTATTCACAGTCTTGCTTCAAACTTGACAACAGGTGCCAACGCGCAAGCGCGGCACAGCTGTTGTCAAGTTTGAAGCGGCTGTGAATAGTAACCTCAGTTTCCCGGGTACTGGATTACCGACTCCACATCGTAATCCTTCAGCCGTTCCCGGCCCTTCAGTCCGGCAAGTTCCATCAGGAACACTACCTTCACCACAACGCCGCCCAGCTCTTCGATCAGCTTGATAGCCGCTTCCACTGTGCCGCCGGTGGCAATCAGGTCGTCAATCACCACTACCCGCTGACCGGGCTTAATGGAATCTTTGTGCATCTCGATGGAGGCGGTTCCGTATTCCAGGTCATACTCTCTGGACACCGTTTCCCGGGGAAGTTTTCCCTTCTTTCTCACCATCACAAAAGGCTTGTGAAGATTATAGGCTACCGGCATTCCGAAAATAAAGCCCCGGGACTCCGTTCCCACAACCACATCGAAGCTGTCCTCATCTCCCACTTTTTTCATAATCTCATCAATGGCCAGATGCAGGCCGTCCGCGTCCTGCAGAACGCTGGTTACATCCCGGAAAATAATTCCCGGTTCCGGAAAATCGGGAATACTTCTTACGTACTCTTCTAATTTTTTCATCTTCTCGGCTCCTTTATACTCCAAAAGCTCCTGATCAGGCTGTTTACGCCTCTCTCGGCAAAATACATACTTGTTAGTATATCATTCTCCCGCCTATTTATCAACTGGCGATACGGATTATTTAAACTGTTTTGCCCGCACGCTTTCCGTATTCTGAAGACGAGTTCCGTTCTTCTGATCTTTCACATTAAAATATTTCTTTGAGAAAGACTGGGCCGCGCTGCGGCTTACTTTTTTAGCGCTTTCCAGGGTATTTCCCGTCTTATAAATCCGTTTATTCCCTTCATTATAATCGTAAGCGTATTTATACTGGATCAGCTTTCCGTTCTTCACTTTCCACAGCGCTTCTCCCGCGCCGCCTACGCCGTTTGTCCACCATCCGCTGCTGATTGCCTTATATTTTTTATTATAGCAGAGGTTGGAACGGCCTTTCTGGGAGACGTTTCCGGCATAGGTCACCTTCCCGTTCTTTACAGTGAAAACCCAAAAGTTTTCCGGTCCTCCCGGGTTGGAGGACAGGCTGCTCACCACCAGTTCCGGCACTGTATCGTCATTCAGGTGAACCAGATAGAAAGATCTGGCTTTCGCCGTGCTGGTATATCCTCCTGCTTTGTAACTGAAGGAAGTTTCCCCCTTTTTAAGGAAATCATAGTACAGTCCCTTCCAGTCCGCCTCCTGAACCGTCACTTTGCAGACAGCCTTCACCTTTCCGATGTAGGCGGTAATGGTGGCTGTACCGGCTTTTTTCGCCGTCAGCGTAACCTTATTTTTCTTTTTGCTGATTGATACAACCTTGGAATTGCTGGTTTTCCATTTCACATTTTCACTGCTGTTTTTCACCTTCGCCGTCAGGGTCTCTGTCTGTTTCTTTGACAGGGTCAGAGACGTTTTGTTCAGCGTAATCTTCGGCCCCCGCACCGTAACCTTGCATTTGGCGGATACCTTGCCGTGTTTTCCCTTTACTGACACGGTGATGATGGCAGTCCCCGCCTTTTTGGCCTTAATCTTTCCGCTGCTGCTGACAGAAGCCACGCTGGGATTGGAGGAGGACCATTTCTTCTTCGCGCTGGTCCCTTTCACAGCAGCTTTCAGCTTCCTGGTGGCATTCACATCCAGTTTTACAGAAGAAACGTTCAGTTTCACCACCGGCATGGCCTTAATGGTGTAGCTGGCAGACTTTCCGCCGCCCTTTGCCGTAATTTTCGCGGTTCCCTCTTTTTTCACCGTAACTTTTCCGGTGGCGGCGTCAACCTCCGCCACTTTCCGGTTGCTGCTGGAATACTTTACCTTCTTTATGCCTTTGGCAGTCGCTTTAATCGTTTTGACGGTACCCACTTTTAAGGTTCTGGCGGCCTTGCTGAATTTCAGAGACGCCCCGTTGCCTGCGTATACGGTTCCTGCCATAAGAAACAGGCACAGAATCAGCAGTGCTCTGAGGAACCCTTTCTTTTTTCTGTCCATTTTCTCCCTCACTCTCTCCACAAAAATGGTCTGCTCTTTTCTCTATCTTTCTCTTTCAAAAGCCAATTCAATCAGCCGGTCGATCAGTTTGCCTCCCTCAAGGCCCTGCTTCGCCCACAGCATGGGATACATGCTGATGCCGGTAAATCCGGGCATGGTATTGATCTCGTTAAAGATCACCTGGTTGGTCCCCTCTTCCAGGAAGAAATCGACTCTTGCCAGTCCAAAGCCATCCACTGCTTTAAAGATCCGCAGGGCGCACTGCCTTACCTCCTCCAGTACTCCTTCCGGGAACTGGGGTTCCAGCACAGTGCGGGACTCATTGTTGAAATACTTGGCTTCATAAGAATAGAAGGTATCCGCTGCCAGAATTTCTCCCACACCGGAGGCTTCCGGCTCATAGGCGCCCAGCACGGCGCACTCGATCTCCCGGCCCAGAATTTTTTCTTCCACCAGGATCCGGATATCATGGCGGGCCGCTTCCCGCAGAGCCGCTTCCAGTTCTTCCCGGTTCTTTGCCTGGGATACTCCCTTGGAGGAACCTGCCTTGGAAGGCTTTACAAACACCGGATACGTCAGCTTTTCCTCCACCCTTCTTACGCAGTCATCCATGCTGTCAAGTTCCATGCGGGTAACCAGCACATAGTCCGCCTGCCGGATCTTAAGAGGTTCCACCAGCTGTTTCGTATAGGCTTTATCCATGGATACAGCGGAGGCAAGCACGCCGCATCCCACATAGGGAATCCCCGCCATCTCCAGCAGGCCCTGAATCGTGCCGTCCTCTCCGTACATGCCGTGCAGCACCGGGAACACCACGTCTATCCGTTTTTTCCGGACGCGCTCCCCCTCCATCATCAGCACGCCGTGCTCTGCGGCATCCGGCAGGAGCACCGCCTGTATGCGGCTCTCTCTCCAGGTGCCTTTTTGGATCTCCTCCAGGCTTTCTGTCAGAAGCCATCTGCCTTCTTTTGTGATGCCAATCAGAACGATCTCGTACTTTTCCGGATTCATTGCCCCAATCACATTCACGGCTGACATGCAGGACACTTCATGTTCTGAAGACTGCCCTCCAAACAGCACCGCCACTGTCCGTTTTCTGTCCATAAAAAAATTCCTCTCTTTTCTTA
>DVOS01000070.1 GCA_018713435.1 Candidatus Merdiplasma excrementigallinarum | reverse complement strand
GCATGGAGATTTCTTACGGTACCTGTTTTCAGATCTGTTTCCTGATCTGTCCTGTCAGGATCTTTGACGCGGCTATGCCGCAGAGAATTGTAATGTGAGAAATGCCGTGCTTTATCTATAATATGATACCATATATTTCGCTAATCGTCCATATAATTTTCGCTGTTATTGCAGAAACTGATCATGTAAAAAAGCCCGGCACCCGGGTGTACACATGTCCGGGACAGACATGCCGTATGGGGCGGATTTATCCGCTCTATACGGACAGGTGCCGTAAGGACAAGGTAAACACCGGGTAGCGGGCTTTTTTTACATTTGGGCTTTCTCTTTATCCAGCCTCACATTTCTGAAATAGAGGGCCATATCGATGGAAATCTCCACAATATTCAGCACGTAGAAAAACTAGCTCAGATAAAACAGCCAGCCCTCCCCTGCTCCGGCGGACCACAGGATTACCTTCCGGACAATGCCGAATATATAGCCGATCCAGATGAAAAATTCAAAGAAAGGGCTTTTTCCCTTTGCGGTGCGGGAAATCCAGGATTTCCGGATGGAAATGGGCCAGGAAAGGCCAAAGCAGAGAATCATCAGCGCTTCCAGCAGATCGGTAAACGAAACCAGAGCTGTCATTTCCACTATACCTCACCTCTTCCCTCTGTCTGTTCAAGATAGGCCTTCCGTCCCTGCTCATAGAGATTGTTTCCCTGACAGTCGATAATCACCACCAGGGGCATTTCTTCCACATACAGCCTGCGGAGAGCCTCCGCCCCCAGGTCTTCATAATCTACAATCTCCGCTTTCTTGATGCACTTTGCCAGCAGGGCTCCGGCTCCCCCGATGGCGCCGAAATATACGCCGCTGTATTTTTTCATGGCTTCCACCACTTCCGGAAGGCGGGCGCCCTTCCCGATCATCCCTCTGGCTCCCACAGACATCATAGTGGGGGCGTAGGCGTCCATTCTGCCGCTGGTGGTGGGGCCTGCCGATCCGATCACCTGCCCCGGCTTTGCGGGGGTGGGGCCCACATAATAGATGGTGGCGTCTTTCGGGTCAAAGGGAAGAGGGTCTCCCCGCTCCAGCGTTTCGCACATCCGCTTATGGCCCGCGTCTCTGGACGTATAGATGGTTCCCGTCAGATAGACCGTATCCCCGGCGTGAAGGGTTCTGGCCAGCTCCTCTGTCAGGGGCAGCGTAATATGTCTTTCCATACTCAGATCACCTCCGTCTTATGGCGCGTCACATGACAGTTGATATTGATGGCGCAGGGCATGCCTGCAATGTGGGTGGGCAGGGTCTCTATATTCAGGCCGATGGCTGTCGTCTTTCCTCCAAAGCCCTGGGGACCGATGCCCAGTTTATTGATTTTTTCCAGCATCTCTTTTTCCAGATCCGCGTAAAAGGGATCCGGATTTTCCGAATCGATGGGGCGCATCAGCGCTTTCTTGGCCAGAAGGGCCGCCTTGTCAAAGGTTCCGCCGATCCCCACTCCTACCACCATGGGCGGGCAGGGGTTGGGGCCTGCCGTCTCCACGGTCTCGATAATAAAATCCTTGATTCCCTGCAGTCCGGCGGAAGGCTTGAACATACGGATCGCGCTCATATTTTCGCTTCCAAAGCCCTTGGGGCCCACCGTAATTTTAATCTGCTCTCCCGGCACAATCTCGGTATAGAGCATGGCGGGCGTATTATCCCCTGTGTTGCCCCGGCGTATGGGATCCTTTACCACAGATTTGCGCAGGTAGCCTTTTTCATAGCCCCGGCGCACGCCTTCATTTACCGCTTCCGTCAGATCGCCCCCTGTGATATGCACATCCTGACCGATCTCCAGAAACACGCAGGCCATTCCCGTATCCTGGCAGATGGGGACGCACTGTTCATCCGCGATCTCAAAATTTTCAATAATCTGATCCAGAACATCCCGGCCTATTCCCCAGTCCTCTTTCTCCCGGCAGGTTCGAATCGCGCATTTCACATCTTCAGGCAGATGCTCATTGGCTTCTATGCAGAGACGTTCCACCGCTTCCGTTATCCTGCTTGCCTCAATTTCTCTCAAAACCAATCCCTCCTTTACATATGCCGCTTTCCCGCGTAGTCAGGCAGCAGCATGGGCGATACGCAGCCCGTGTGAAGCCCGGCCTCTTCCAGTTCCCGGGCATACTCCTCCAGGTGCCGCAGAGTCGGATTTCCCAATGTTACGTCCTTTGCCTTCCTGGCCGCCGCTTTTCCCGCGTTCCGTCCAAATACTATAATATCAAGCAGCGAGTTTCCCATCAAGCGGTTTCTTCCGTGAATTCCTCCCACCGCTTCTCCCGCAACCAGCAGATTGCCGATGGTTTTGGTATATCCCTCGCCGTTAATTTCCAGTCCTCCGTTCTGATAGTGGAGGGTGGGGTATACCAGAATCGGCATTTTTCTCATATCAATGCCGTAGTTTAAGAACATGCGGAGCATGGCGGGAATTCTCTTTTCAATGGTTCCCTCTCCGTGAATGAGCTCAATCATGGGCGTATCCAGCCATACCCCGTATCCTTCCGGAACCGGCACGCCCTTGTTTCTGGAACGGCACTCCCGGATGATGCCTGCCGCGGCCACATCTCTTGTCTCCAGGGGATGTATAAACGCTTCCCCCTCCACGTTTACCAGCATGGCTCCCAGGGACCGTACTTTTTCCGTTACCAGCGCGCCGAAAATCTGAGCCGGATAGGCGGCTCCGGTGGGATGGTACTGAATGGTATCCTGGTACAGCAGGGGAACGCCTGCCCGGTATCCCAGTATCAGGCCGTCGGCTGTGGCTCCGTAATGATTGGAGGTGGGGAAGCCCTGATAGTGCAGCCTTCCCGCCCCGCCGGTGGCAATGATAACGGTTTTCGCCCTGGCAGTCAGATATTCTCCCGTCTCCATATTCAGAAGAACCGCGCCGGCCGCCTGGCCCTTGTCATCCTTTATCAGTTCCACCGCCGATGTAAATTCTGCCACCGGAATCCCTCTGTTTATCACTTCGTCCCGCAGCGTCCGCATAATCTCCGCGCCGGAATAATCCCTGCAGGCGTGCATCCGTTTTCTGGATGTGCCGCCGCCGTGGGTGGTAATCATTCTTCCCGTTTCGTCCTTGTCAAACATGACGCCCAGTTCATTCAGCCAGCGTATGGCGTCCGGCGCTTCCATGACCAGCCGTTTCAGCAGCTCCGGCCGGGCGGCAAAGTGGCCGCCTCCGAACGCGTCCAGATAATGCTGCATGGGAGAATCATTTTCTTTATCCGCGGCCTGGATTCCCCCCTCCGCCATCATGGTGTTGGCATCGCCGATCCTGAGTTTTGTCACCATCATCACATTGGCGCCGGCTTCATTGGCTTCAATGGCAGCGGAAGCACCGGCTCCGCCTCCCCCTATCACCAGCACGTCCACGTCGTAGTCCGCATGGGTCAGATCCAGGGGCATTCCCAGGATCCGGCTGTTGGAGTGAAGCAAATTCACCAGCTCCAGGGGCGCCTTCTCCCCCTTGTTCTGCCCCACCCGGATCTGATCGAAGCCGGCAATGCTGTAGTCGGGATGAAATTCTTTTAAAAGCGCGTCCTTTTCCTCCGCAGTCATCCGGCGGGGCTCCATGCCCATCCGCTCGCCTCTTGTTGCCTCCACCTTTTTGACAGATTCAAGCATTTTTGCAGTCAACATGGTCTCCCCTCCCTACTTTTCGATCTCTCTGTTATTGTAAAGTTCCCGCATTTCCTCCACGGGCCGGTTCATAATCTTCTCGATCAGTTCATCGTAATCGCCGTGGTTAATCTCCTCCACCCGCTTTTCCAGATGCCCGGCCTTTGGCGCGATGTATTTGCCTGTCAGCCTTCTTGCCAGCAGGCCCACCATGGGATGGGAGATACCCGCCGGGCACCGGGCGGAACAGATGCCGCAGCCCACGCAGTCAAAAGACTCCTCCGCGCACTTCTCAAACTCGCCTCTCTGGGCGTAGGCAATATACTGCATCACGTTCAGATTCTGGGTGCAGGCCTTTGTACAGGCATTGCATCCGATACAGCTGTAAATTTCCGGATACAGCTGCATCATAATCTGCTCCTCCGGCCGGATTTTTTCGATCTCATAGGTCCGCTTATCCGTGGGAAAGAAGGGCAGGCTTGCCACATACATGCCTTCCTCCACCTGGGTCTGGCAGGCCAGACAGGTTTTCAGCTCATTTTTTCCCTTAATCCGGTATATGGTGGCACAGGCGCCGCAGAAGCCGTGACGGCAGCCGCAGCCCCGGACCAGCCTGTAGCCGGCGTACTCCATGGCGTTCATGATGGTCAGATCTTCCGGCACCTGGTACCGTTTTCCGTAAAAATACACGTTCACTAATTTATCCATGATCCTTCACCCGTATCCCCTTCCTCATTAATATTCATCCGGCAGTTCATCGATCTGGTCGCAGCGGAATACGGGCCCGTCCTTGCAGACATATTTGGAGCCGATATTGCAGCGGCCGCATTTTCCAATTCCGCATTTCATCCGCAGCTCCAGGGTAGTATAAATCTGCCGGCTGGAAAATCCCATTTCATGCAGCGCCTCCAGCACAAATTTAATCATAACCGGCGGTCCGCAGACCAGAGCCGTCTTATCGGCGGAAAACTCCAGTTCCTTCAGATAGGCGGGAACAAATCCCACATGACCCTTCCAGTCATCCTGGGGACGGTCAATGGTAAGGTAGACGTTTACCCCTTCTTTTTTATCCCACACTTCCTCTATCTCTTTTCTGGCAACCAGATCCTCTGCCGAGCGGGAGCCGTAAAGAATATCCACCGTACCGTAGTCTTCCCGGTTATCCAGCACATAGTTGATCACGGACCGAAGGGGAGCCAGGCCGATACCACCTGCGATAAACAGAAGATTTTTCCCTTTCAGTTCCGTATCTACCGGAAAGCTGTTCCCGTAGGGACCTCTCACCAGGATCTCCTCCCCCGCTTCCATAGTATGAAGATAATTTGTCAGTTCCCCGCAGCTTTTAATGCTGAATTCCTGGCACTCCCGGTTGGTAGGGGAAGAGGTAATGGAAAACATGGCCTCTCCCACTCCCGGCACGCAGACCATGGCGCACTGGCCCGGCATATGGGAAAACAGCTTCCCGCCCTCCGGGGCATTGACACAGAAGGTTTTTACATCCGGCGTCTCCTGCCGTATATCCGTAATAATCCCCACTGCGGGAACCAGCGTATCCTTTTGGCGGTTTTTCCCGCAGGAGCATTCCCCGTTTCTGGTTGTTGCATCGCTCATGGCCGTACACCTCCTCTGCCCTCATCCCCGGAGGACTCCGCGAATTTTTTTATGACTTTCACAATGTTCAGAGAGGAGGGGCATTTGCTGACGCATCTGCCGCATCCTACGCAGGAATACATCCCCCCGTAATTTGCCGGGTAGTAGATCAGCTTGTGCATAAACCGCTGGCGGAACCGCTGCATCTGGCTGGTACGGTTATTTCCGTGGGCCATCATGGTAAAATCCGAATACATGCAGGAATCCCAGCAGCGATATCTGTATACGCCGTGCCCGGTGTCAAAATCTTTGATATCGTAGCACTGGCAGGTAGGACAGACAAAGGTGCAGGTGCCGCAGGCCAGGCAGGGGCGGTACAGTTCTTCCCACAGAGGGGAATCAAACTTTTCCTGAAGAGACTCCGGATTCCATCCTTCCAGACTGAGATCCATGTAGGGAAGCTGATCGCAGACGGACCGGATGTTTTCCTTTTCTTCGTCCAGTTCCGACTCTCCGGCGTCCGTCAGCAGATCCTCCACAAGTCCTGTCAGAGCCTTCCCTTTTTCTGTCAGTGGCTTCCAGTACAGGCTCGCATCCGTCATCCACACCGCCACATCCCCTTCCGGTTCCGCGCAGTCGATTCCAAACGCTCTGCAGAAACAGGTTTCTTCCGGCTCTCTGCAGGCCAGGGACACCACCGTTCCCATTTCCCGTCTGGCCTGATAGTAGGTATCCGCCGGCTCATCCAGGAAAACTCTGTCCAGCACCTCAAGCGCTTTTACATCGCAGCTTTTCATGCCGAAAACCACAAAGGGACGGTCCCGCAGTTCTTCTGCCTTTACGGAAATTTTCTTCCCGTCTCTGATACAGGAGTAGAGGGTTTCGCTCTGGGGGAAAAACACGTCTTTGGGAGATTTGGATGTCTTCAGCGTCTCCAGGTCCGCCTGGGACTCTCTCTCCCACAATTCAAAATTGACCTGGCCGCATCGAAGAACCGGTACGATCAGATCCCGGGCTTCCCCGATTTTCTCCAGAAGCGCAGGAAGTTTTGCTTTTTCTGTCTTAAACATCTTTTAGCGCCCCCTTTCTGCCGCGTTGGGTTCCGGATCGCCGGCCGTATAATCTGTCAGGGGCATCTCGCAGTCTGTTGAGACCCCTGCCTGGTATTCCCCGTAAAAAGTATTGATATCTTTGATCAGTTTCCGATTGAACAGGTGCAGGGGAATTCCCTGGGGACAGACTCTGCTGCACTCTCCGCAGTCCGTACATCTTCCCGTCACATGAAAGGCCCGGATTATATGAAACATCTGCTCTTCAAAGGAATCCGCGTTGGCCTTCTGGCTGCTGTCAAACTGGCTGCCGTCAAATACGCATTTGCGGCAGCTGCAGGCCGGACATACATTCCGGCAGGCATTGCACCGGATACATTTCGACAGTTCGCCCTTAAAGAAAGCAAAACGTTCCTCCGGCTCCATGGCTTCTATCTGCCTCACCTGCTCAAACCGGTCTCTGTCCCCCGTCTCTTCCGATTCGCCGATCCGTTCGTCGTAAATCTGATGCTCCTTTCCCTTGCATACATGGCACCGCTCCAGAAGCATCCGGCTGCGGGGACACTCTTTTTCACCGTATACGGTATGAAAGCGCAGAACGTCTCCCTCTTCTTCCACCGACTTGATGCCCCGGATTCCTTCCCGCTGCATTTTATTGACGTCCAGCTTTCCGCTGCAGCCCACTCCGATGATATAGGATTTTTCCCGGTCCACCCGGTGTTCCATCAGCAGCTGCTTATAGCTGTATGTATCGCAGGGTTTTAAAAAAACCAGGGTTTTCCCCTCCATTTTCGAAGCCTCTATCATAAACTTGCTCAGATTGGCGCCGCAGAAGCCGTCATACACAAATTCGTCCAAATCCTGTTCTCCCAGGAAAAACGCCGGTTCCGGATTATAGCCCAGATCCCCTTTCTTCCATCCAAGGACCCGCTGCACCGCCCCGCCGGACAGAAGTTCTTTTCCGCGGCGGATCATTTCATTCATGAATTCCTGCATCTTAAGTCCTCCAATCTCACGTTTTTGCCAAGAGAACGGATCTCCTCCACAAACGCATTCATTGTCTGGGAAAATTTTACGCCCTCCGCCGCGGATACCCATTCCACTCTGGTTCTGCCGCTTTCCACTCCGATAAAGTCCAGCATGGAGAACAGCAGTTTCATTCTTCTTCTGGCGTAATAATTGCCGGTACTGTAATGACAGTCCCCGGGATGGCAGCCGCAGAGGATCACGCCGTCCGCTCCTTTCTGAAAAGCCCGCAGGATAAACATGGGATTGACCCGGCAGGAACAGGGCACCCGGATAATCTTTACGTCTGCCGGATAGGAAAGGCGGCTGCTTCCTGCCAGGTCTGCTCCCGCATAGCTGCACCAGTTGCAGCAGAACGCCACTATTTTCGGCCTGAATTCACTCTTTTCTATCGACATATCGCATCCACCTCCGCCGTAATCTGTCTGTTGGAGAAGCCCTGCAGATCCATGGCTCCTGACGGACAGGCCACCGTACACGCGCCGCAGCCCTGGCACAGGGCGTCATTTACCGCGGCTACCCGGCGTACCTCCCGGATTCCGTGATCATTGATTTCTTTTTCCTCATAGGTAATGGCTCCGTAGGGACATACCCGGGCGCAGCAGGAACAGCCGTTGCACAGCAGCTCGTCCGCTTTCGCCGTGCAGGGATTTGTCACCAGCTTATCCTTTGCCAGCAGTCCCACCGCCTTTATGGCAGCGGCTCCCGCCTGGGCCACTGTCTCCGGTATATCCTTTGGTCCCTGGCAGACGCCGGAGAGAAATATGCCGGCGGTGGGGGATTCCACAGGCCTGAGCTTGGGATGGGCCTCCGTGAGGAAATTGTTGGTATCGATGCTAGCGGTCAGCATGGTGGCCAGCCTGCGCACGTCCGGATCCGGCTCTATGGCCGCAGCCAGGACCACCATGTCGGTTTTCATGAGAATCTGGCGGTTGTCCAGCAGATCCGAAGCCTGCACCAGCAGTCCTCCCTCCGTGGGAGCCACTTTTCCCACCTGTCCTTTAATATAATGGACGCCGTACTCTTCCACGGCCCGCCTGTAAAACTCATCAAAGTTTTTGCCGGGAGTACGCACATCAATATAGAATACCGTTACATCCACATCCGGATACTTGTCCCGGATCAGCATGGCGTGTTTGGCTGTGTACATGCAGCAGATCTTGGAACAGTAGCTTTTATCCCGGCAGGTCTGTCCCCTGGAGCCCACGCACTGGACAAAAACCATGGATTTGGGGGGCTTATGGTCGGACAGCTTCTCCAGATGGCCTTTCGTGGGCCCCGCCGCGTTCATAATCCGCTCCAGTTCCAGGGAGGTAATCACATCGGGACTCTGGCTGTAGGCGAATTCGTCAAACTGGTCCAGTTTTATCATGTCGAAACCGGTAGCCGCCACAATGGCCCCGTATTTTCGGGTGATCAGCTCGTCCTTCTGCTCATAGTCGATGGCCCCTGCCTGACAGACCCTGGCGCAGACGCCGCATTTTCCCGTCTTAAATTTTATGCAGTGTTCCCGGTCGATCACCGGCACATTGGGAATGGCCTGGGCAAAAGGCGTATAGATGGCGCTTCTGGTATCAAGTCCCCTGTTGAACTCATTGGGAGCCTTTCTGGATGGACATTTCTCCTGGCATACGCCGCAGCCCGTACATTTGCTCATATCCACGCTTCTGGCTTTTTTACGGATTTCCACGGTGAAATCCCCTACAAAACCGCTGATGCTTTCCACTTCGCTGTATGTATAGAGCGTAATCTTTTCGTGGGCAGCGGCCTCCACCATCTTGGGCGTGAGAATACAGGCGGAACAGTCCAGGGTAGGAAAGGTTTTATCCAGCTGTGACATTCTTCCTCCGATGCTGGGGGTCTTTTCTACAATATCTACTTCATATCCGGCGTCCGCAATGTCAAGGGCGGTCTGAATACCGGCAATCCCGCCGCCGATTACCAGGGCCCTCTTTGTCACCCGGCTTTCTCCCGGTTGCAGAGGCGTATCCAGATTCACTTTGGATACGGCGGCCCGGGCCAGGATAACCGACTTTTCTGTGGCCTCCTCCCGGTCCTTGTGTATCCAGGAACAGTGCTCCCTGATATTGGCGATTTCCACCATATAGGGATTTAACCCCGCCCGGGAAGCCGCCTTTCTGAAGGTGGCTTCATGCATTCTGGGGGAACAGGAACAGACTACAATCGCCGTCAGTCCCTTTTCCTTTATAGCGGAAGCAATTTTCGCCTGCCCGGCCTCGGAACACATATACGGGTAATCTTCCGCATGAACCACACCCGGTTCTTTCCGGATCTCTTCCGCCACCCTAGCCACATCCACCGTGGCCGCGATATTGCTGCCGCAGTGGCATACAAAAACTCCTATTTTCTGCAAAGCTCTCACCTCCGCTTACTTGCTGTATTTTCGAAACGCGCTGACCAGAAGCTGCTGGGGCAGCTGGGGATCCAGAAGCTGTGGGATCTCATCCGGCGACAGGTAATTCTGTCCTCTCTCCCGTATTACGGTCAGACGGATGGCCTCTATCAGTTTCGCGGGTTTTACATCTCTGGGACATCGCTGCACGCACGCGAAACAGGAAAGACATTTCCAGAGAGAGCCGCTTTTTTGCAGCGGCTCGATTTCCCCCCGGTTCACATAGGAGACAAACTGATGGGGTTTGATATCCATCTCCTCCCCCACCGGGCAAGAGGCCGTGCACTTGCCGCATTTCATACATTTTGCCGTATCCACCCCGCTGATGGTTTCGATCTGCTCCCGGCTTATTTTTCGCCGGATCCGTAAAGCCTCACCCAATGTTTCCGCCTCCCTCCTCAAGCCAGGCCTCCGCCTGTTCCTTTACGTCCAGAGCTTCCGCCAGCACTTCTGTAAAATACCGCACCGGAAGCTTTGGCTTCTCTGCCTTCCCGTCAGGCAGGCCGCAGCTGCGGCCGCCTCCCTGGTGCATCAGATTGTAGCGGCAGAGGGGACAGGCTGTGATCAGTTCTTCCGCCCCCATATAGGCCGCCGATTCCATAATCCGGTCCGTCATGGCGCCGGACAGATCTTTTTCCTTCAGGGAGATATAGCCGCCGCAGCATTCGTTCCGGTAGGGATAGATAACCGGCGAGGCGCCCAGCGCCCGGATAAAGTCTTCCATAATCCTGGGATTTTCCGGATCAACAAACGCAAGAATTCCTGCGGGACGCAGCAAAAGACAGCCATAGTAGGCGCCGATCTTCCTGCCGGTCAGCGGTTTTGCCGTCTTTTCCCGAAGCTGATCAAAGCCTATCCTGTCTCTTAAAAGTTCCAGGAAGTGAAGGACTTTTGTCTCACCGGCATAATCTTTCCGGTCTGCCTGATACCGGTTCACCTTATCCCGTATCTCGGGAACCCGGGCCATGTCGTCATTTACCCGCTTTAAAACATGGTGGCAGGCGGAACAGACTGTCACCAGTTCCTGCTTTTTTTCTTCCGCCGCCTGCAGGGCCCGCACGGAGGACAGTTTTGCGGCGATTTCATCGCTGCCCAGGGGATACACGCCCCCGCAGCACTGCCAGTCCTCAATCTCCTCCAGCGTAATACCCAGCGCCAGAGCGGAAGCTCTCGCGTACGCGTCCAGCTGCCTGGCCTTTGTTTTCAAGGTACAACCCGGATAATAACTATATACCATAGCTGTTTCTTCCTTTCCCCCAACCTGATTTTGTTAAATTTTTATCACTCACGTTTTCTACTTTAACATCGTTTCTTTCAAATTGTCAACTATTTTTTCAGTTTTCAAGCCTTTTTGGCCATTTTTTTCGTGATTTTTTCTCTGTTTCCTGTTTTATTCTCTGTTTTTCTGTTTCACAACGCTTATATAGATGTTATATCTTTAACAAAAGTTCGTCTATTCAAACAAAAAAAAGAAGGCACAGCCCTTTTTCATGGGCCATGCCTCCGGTAAAATCCGGTTTTATTTATCAAAATCGCCGGAATGAATCCGGCTTCCGTTTACAGATCCGGTGTTTCCCTTCCCGCCGGTATCGCCACTTTTCGGACGGGAAAACGTGTTTCTCCTCTCCTTTTGTTTTTTCCCGGCGCAGTCCTCGTCGATCTCATAAAAGGCGTTTCCCTCCGCCACAATGCGGGTTCTCATACTGTTTTGCTCCTTTCCTCTGCTATGCGCTGTCCTTATATCTTATGACAGAATAAGCGGAAGGTCCGGTTCATTTTTTCATTTTCACCGCATATGATAGAGAGAAAGCATGGAAAGTCTTCTGAGGAACGTATGCTCACCGCCATAGACCAGATTGCCAATCGGAATCATCTTCAGATCATCAAAGCCACTGTCCCCTATCTTCCGGAACGTGAGCAGAAAATGATTTCCTGCCTGGTAAAAGTGCTGGAACTGCGGAATGTGGTGCGCTTCTTTTCCCATCCCCCTTTCCGTCTTTGCTCCTGTGAAGGAGAGTCAGACCCGCCCGGCCTGTCGGAGCTTCTGAACGATATACGCAGCTGCTGCGATGAAAAGGAGCGGCAGTTTATCGACCAGTTTTCCGGAATGATGAATACGCTGGAGCTTTATGCCATGATGGCGGGAATGGAAATGTCCGGGGACGGGGAGGAGGAAGAAAGGGAATCAGAAGAAACAGGAGATCTATGAACGAACAGAAACTCTCCGGCAATCCGGCCCTGAAAAATATCGACCCTGCAAAGCTGCAGTCTCTTCTGTCCATGGCGGAGCAGGCCAGAGGAAAAAAACAGTCGGAACTTCTTTCTTTTCTCATGGCAGCCTCCGGCAGCGGCCGTCTGAAATTTTCTTCTCAGGAAATGGACGCCATCATCGGCGTGCTCAAAACAGGCAAATCCCCGGAAGAAATACGAAGAATCGACCAGATGTGCGCCATGTTCAGACAGCTGAAGAAGTAAGGCTCTCCTCCAGCAAAAGCAGCGCTTCCTCCACCGCCGCCTCTCTGATCCGGCGGCGGTTTCCGGCAAGGTGCAGTTCTTTTACCAGGGTCTTCCCACGGTAAAAGCAGCCCGCATAAACCAGTCCCACGGTATCATCCTCCGGTCCCTGGGGCGGCCCTGCGTATCCCGTAACGGAAAGGCAGGCGTCCGCCCCCGCGCTTTTCGCCCCTCCCCGGGCCATCTCCCGGGCGGTCTGGGAACTGACAGCGGTATATTTTGCCAGCGTATCCCGGGATACGCCCGCCAGGCGGGCCTTCGCCTCATCGCAGTACGTAATGAAGCCCTGATGAAATACATCTGAGCTTCCCGGAATATCCGTAATACGGCCTGCCAGAAGACCGCCGGTGCAGGATTCCACCGTGGTTACCGTCTCCCTGCGTCTGCGAAGCAGATCCAGGAGAGCGGCCAGTTTTGCATCATTCCATCTTTCTGTTCTGTCCATGATCCATCCCCGCTTTCATCAGGCCCTGCCCGGTCAGTGCACTTCTCTGAGCACGCCCCGGTTTTTGTACATATAATCTACCAGGGAAATCACGGTCAGGATTGTAGCCAGCCAGATAAAGATCTGCTCTGCCGCATCAAAGGCTCCTCCGAAATCAAACACGAGAAGGATCACCATCACCATCTGGGCCACTGTCTTAAACTTTCCCCAGTAGCTGGCAGCGATCACCACACCCTGCTCGGCCGCCACCAGGCGGAAGCCGCTGATAATGAATTCTCTGCCTACAATGATAATCACAATCCAGCCGGGGAGCTGTCCCAGTTCCACCAGGCAGATCATGGCGGAGCACACCAGCAGCTTGTCTGCCAGGGGATCCATGAACTTTCCGAACACGGTAATCTGGTTATTCTTTCTGGCCAGGTATCCGTCCAGCGTATCCGTAAGGCTGGCGGCAATAAACAGTATGCCGGCTATATAACGGTCCGCTCCTCCCAGAACGTCCGCCAGCATGAACACCACAAATACCGGAACCATAAAAATTCGCAGTATGGTGAGACAATTCGGTACATTCATTTTCATTTCATCAGTTCTCCTATCAGATCGTATTCACAGGCTCCGGTAATTTTTACTCTGGCAAAATCGCCGGACATCATCACCTCGTCCGTGTTGATAAACACATAGCCGTCCACACCGGGAGCGTCCCCGTAAGTGCGGGCCACATAGACATTCTCACCAGAAATCTGGCCTTCCACCATGGCGGTTACGCATTTTCCCACCTGGCGCTCGGCCAGGTCAAAGGCAACCTCCTGCTGCAGTTCCATCAGTTCATCCCTGCGCCGCAGCTTCTCCTCCTCCGGTATCTGGCCTTCCATAGACGCGGCAGGCGTTCCCTCTTCTGCTGAATAAGGAAAAACCCCCAGCCTCTGAAACTCCATCTCGTCCACAAATTCCAGCAGCTCCTTATGCTGCTCTTCTGTTTCCCCTGGAAAACCGGTGATGAGGGTGGTGCGCAGCACAATATCCGGAATCTCGTTTCTGAGTTTTTCCACAATCGCTTTCAGATCTTCTTTTGTGGTTCTTCTTCCCATCCGTCTCAGTATCGCATTGCTGGCATGCTGTATCGGAAGATCCAGATAATGGCAGACCTTTGCCTCTTCCTTCATGGTCTGGATCAGCCCGTCGTAAATTTCTTCCGGATAACAGTAAAGAATCCGGATCCAGCGAATCCCCGGTATCCGGCACAATTTCTGTATCAGCAGATGAAGGGACTTTTCTCCGTACAGATCCGTTCCGTAGAGAGTGGTTTCCTGGGCCACAAGGATCAGTTCCTTCACCCCGTCCGCGGCCAGCCCTTCGGCCTCCTTCACCAGCTTTTCCATAGGAATGCTCCTGTATCTGCCCTTCAGATGGGGTATAATACAGTAGGTGCACCGCTTATTGCACCCCTCCGCAATCTTCAGATAGGCATAATGGCCCCCTGTCGTCAGAATTCTGGGGCCCTCCTCAAAGAAAGGGCGGTTAATGTCTTCCAAAAACAGAAGATGCCTCTGCCCTTTTAAGACCTGATCCAGCGTCTCCAGGATGCGGTCCGGGCAGGTGCTTCCCAGTACGGCGTCCACCTCTTCTATCTCATCCATAATCTCCCGGCCATACCGCTGCGCCAGGCAGCCGGCCACAAGAAGAGCCCTGCAGCTGCCCTCCTTCCGGTATTCTGCCATCTCCAGAATCGACTGGATGCTTTCCTCCTTGGCGTCATGGATAAAAGCGCAGGTATTAATCACAATGACATCCGCCTCTGTCTCATCATCTGTGATTTCATAGCCCGACCCGGCCAGAAGCCCCAGCATTTTCTCGGAATCCGACAGATTTTTATCACAGCCAAGGGATATAAATAAAATTTTCATCACTTTTTCTCCCACTCTGCCGCTTTGCCCGGAACCGGCGGCATATCCACAACGCTGCCGTCATGCACTTCTTCCGCCTCCACAGGCTGTATTTCTCTGGCTCTGCGCTTCATCCGGTGGGCGATGCAGAGCATACAGACGATACTCACCATGCCGTCCAAGATCAGGGAGACGCCGATATACACAAGGAGCCCTCTTCCCTCAAAGGGATTATAAATCAGAAGCCCGCCCATAAGGAACAGCAGCAGGGCAAAGAACAGAACCACCTTCCAGCGCAGGAAGCCCAGCCGCTTCATATCTATAGCATTCTGCAGCTTCACAATTCCGCCGATCAGCAGCAGGATCCCCACCGCAAAGGGCATGACTGTCTCCACAAACTCAGGGTGCAGCAGCAGAAAAGCGCCGAAAGCGCCGCACACCACCCCGGTCACCAGATCCATCTGCATGATGTTGAGCATATGGTCCTTGGTAAAATACAGAATCACATGGGTAATGCCCAGTACCAGCATCCCCACGCCCAGGGCGCTGCAGAACAGAGCCATGGACATATCCGGCCAGAAGATCAGAATGATCCCCGCAATCACATAGCAGACCGAAAGTATAATCAGACTTTTTCGAAAACCGTTGCCTTCCAACTAATCTGTTCCCCCTGTTCTGAATCCGCCAAGGCAGATCCCGGATATTTATTCCGCGCTCTCTTCCCCGCTCTGCTCTTCCTCTTCTTCGGGCTGGAGAGTCTCTCCCAGCAGGGCGGCCTCATCCCGCAGCAGGGCCTTCAGAGCCTCGTCATCCTCTTCCTCCGCCGCTTCATCGTGAATAATTTTGATTTTTCCCTCATTCAGTTCCTTTACAGCGGTGGACAGAGGCTTCAGAGCCTCCTCTTCCGTCACGTCAGCCTGCCCGGCAATAATCTGGCGGGCTCTCTTGGCCGTGGCCATTACGATGGAATAGCGGCTGTTTACAACGGGGGTATCCCCCTCTCCCACTTCACTGTTTACCACTTTCATTAAATCAGTATAAGACGGATGCAGCATAATGTTCTGTTTCTCCTTTCAAAACTCAAAATTCTTTAATCTGTCCTCTGACCCGGCTGATAAAATCCAGGTTCCGCTTCACCTGCCAGTGCTGGCAGGCAATCAGGCTGTGCAGCTCATCCACACATTTTTCCAGGTCGTCATTGACCAGGATATAATCATAGGATTCAATCCCGTCGGCCTCCGCGCTGGCGCGCTTTAATCTGGCCTCTATCACCTCCGGGGTCTCCGTGTTCCTTCCGGAAAGCCTCTTTTTTAAAGTCTCTCCATCCGGCGGCATCACAAAAAGGAGCAGGGCGTCCGGGTATTTCGCCTTGATCTTCAGCGCTCCCTGAATCTCAATCTCCAGGATCACGTCCCGGCCTCTCTCCATCTGGTCCTCCACGTACTTCCGGGGAGTCCCGTAATAATTGCCGCAGTAGCAGGCGTACTCCACCAGCTCATCGCAGGCAATCATCCGCTGAAATTCTTCCGCTGTGTGGAAAAAATAATCTTTCCCGTCCGTCTCCCCTGCCCGGGGATCTCTGGTAGTGGCCGAAACAGACAGAGCATAGTTGTCGTATTTCTCTGTCAGGCGTTTCATGATCGTGCCTTTTCCCACGCCGGAAAATCCGGAGACAACCACCAGAATTCCTCTCTGTTTCATCATCACTGTTCACCCTCACTTTTATTTTCCGGCTCGGCCAGGCCGTTCAGGGAAAAACGTCTCGCGATGGTGTCCGGCTGCAGAGCAGACAGAACCACATATCCCGGCTCCATAATCAGGACCGCCTTTGTCTTTCTCCCCTGGGTGGCGTCCACCACCCGCTGAGCTTCCCTGGCATTCTGCACCAGCCTCTTGATCGGCGCTCCGTCGGGACTCACCACCGCTACCAGTTTGTCCGTGTTCACCATGTTTCCAAATCCTACATTTACCAACCCTGTCATGTTCTTTACTCCTGTCATTCTTCCTGCTGTCTTTTCGGCTGGTTACTCAATATTCTGGATCTGCTCCCTCACCTTCTCGATCTCTGTTTTCAGGTCGATGGCAATATTGGAAGTTTCCAGATCATTGGCCTTTGAGAGGATGGTATTGGCCTCCCGGTTCATCTCCTGGGCAATAAAATCCAGTTTCCGGCCTACGCTGCCGCCCTCTCTGAGCACATCCATCATGGAGCGGATATGGCTTTTCAGCCGTACCGTCTCCTCGTCCGTACAGATTTTATCCGAAAACAGCACCACCTCGGCGGCCAGCCTGTTTTCATCCATCTGCGCGTCCCCCAGAAGCTCCTTTACCTTTTCTGTCAGTTTTTCCCGGTACTCCCGGATAATAGCCGGATAGCGCTTCTCCACCAGGTCCACATTGTCCAGCATATGCTCCAGTTTCCCCAGAAGGTCTTCCCGCAGCGCTTCTCCCTCCCGGGCGCGGGAGGCGTTAAACTGCTCGCAGGCGCCAATCAGCGCCTTCTCAAGAGCCGCCCAGATCTCCTCCTCATCCCCGGTCTGCTCCTCCAGCGTCAGCACCTCCGGGCATCTTCCCAGCGCGGTAACCGTCAGATCGTCCCGCAGGCCGAAGGTTTCTGCCATCTGCCGGAAATAATTGACATACTCCCGGGCCATATTCTCACTGTACTTTAGAGAATAATTGGTATCCGAATAATCCTCGCAGGTAATGAAAACATCCACTTTTCCCCGCTGGATGTAATCCTTCAGGCATCCCCGGACGGCGGCTTCAAAAATGCTCAGTTTTTTCGGCATCTTGATGTTCACATCAAAATAGCGGTGGTTCACCGCCTTCATCTCTACAGTAAACTTTTTGTCCGTCTGGAGATTCTCACACCTGCCAAAGCCAGTCATACTTTTAATCATACTTTTCCTCCAAAAGCTCCGCCCGCTTTTCCATAGCGAAGCAGGGATAAAATCCGTATTGATTCATTATAATCCATCCGCCTTTTTGAGTCAATCAAAATCCCGATTGTTTTTTCCCCCTGGATTTGCTAAAATGATGCTGTTCAAATTTTGAGATAGGAGTGACTTTCTATGGCTTTAGACGGCATTACGGTATCCGCTGTTGTGAAAGAACTGAGCGGCCTTCTGACGGGAGCCCGAATCAGCAAAATCGCCCAGCCTGAAAATGACGAACTGATGCTGACGCTGAAAGGCAGCCGGGGCGGACAGACCCGTCTGCTTCTCTCCGCCAGCGCCAGCCTGCCGTTAATTTATATCACAGAAACCAACAAGCCCGGGCCTCTCACCGCCCCCAATTTCTGTATGCTGCTGCGCAAGCATGTGGGAAACGGGAAGATCCTGCGGATCTGGCAGCCCGGGCTGGAGCGGATTATCCATTTTGAAATCGAGCACTATGACGATATGGGAGATCTGCGGCGCAAGGACCTGATCCTGGAACTGATGGGAAAACACAGCAATATTATTTTCTGCGATGAAAATCAGACCATCATCGACAGCATCAAACACATCTCCGCCCAGACCAGCTCTGTCCGGGAGGTGCTGCCCGGCCGAACCTATTTTATCCCCGAGACCCGGCACAAATGCGACCCGCTGCACACAGGTCAGGAGGAATTCCAGACGGAAGTATTTTCCAAGCCCATGCCGCTGTCCAAGGCAATATACAGCAGCTATACCGGCATCAGCCCGGTAATCGCAGAGGAGCTTTGCCATCGGGCTTCCCTGGAATCGGACCAGAGCGCCAACTCCATCGGAAACCTGGAGAAGATTCACCTGTTTCATATTTTCTCCCATCTGATGGAGGATGTACGGGAGGGAAATTTCACTCCCTGCATTATCTATGATGAGCGCCATGTTCCGGTGGAGTTTTCCCCGGTGCGCCTCTCCATGTATGAAGATTACGAGGTTTGTCTCTTTGACTCTGTCTCCCGGGTGCTGGAGCAGTACTACGCCCAGAAAAACACGGTGACCCGGATCCGGCAGAAGTCCTCGGATCTGCGGCGGATTACCGCCACCGCCCTGGACCGCACCAGGAAAAAATACGAGCTGCAGCTAAAGCAGCTGAAGGATACGGAAAAAAGGGAGAAATACCGTCTCTACGGGGAACTGCTCCATACCTACGGCTACGGAGCCGAGCCGGGGGCGAAAAGCCTGAAGGCCCTGAACTACTATACGAATGAAGAAATCACCATCCCCCTGGATCCCACCCTCACCGCGGCGGAGAATGCCAAACGGTATTTCGACAAGTACGGCAAGCAGAAGCGTACCTTTGAGGCGCTGACGGAACTGACGGAGCAGACAAAGGCGGATCTGGATCAGCTGGAATCCATTCAGACTTTTCTGGACATGGCGCTTTCGGAGGAAGATCTGGTGCAGGTAAAGGAGGAACTGACGGACGCCGGCTACATCCGCCGGAAATATACGGGAAAGAAGGTTAAGATTACCTCCCGGCCCTTCCACTACCGCACTCCTGACGGATATGATATCTATGTGGGGAAAAACAATTTCCAGAACGATGAGCTGACCTTCAAATTTGCCTCCGGAAACGACTGGTGGTTTCACGCCAAGGGAGCGCCCGGCTCCCATGTGATCGTAAAGTACCAGGGAGAAGAAATGCCGGATTCCGTGTATGAGGACGCAGCCAGACTGGCCGCCTACTACTCAAAAAACCGGGACTCCGACAAGGTGGAAGTGGATTATGTGGAAAAAAAGCAGGTAAAAAAACCCGGCGGGGCCAAGCCGGGCTTTGTGGTTTACTATACGAATTATTCCATGGTGATCGAACCGGACATCTCCCGGCTGACACTGCTGGAGTAAATCTTTCCTTTTTAGAGCTCCATCAGATGTTTTATCCGCTCCAGCAGATGGTTCATGGCATAGTAAAGGGTTTCAAAGTGCATGAACTGAAGGGAGTTTTTATCCCACAGGATGGTAATTTTCGGCGGGAACTCCTCATCCCCGTCCCAGAACTGAAACAGGACGGGGAAAAAAGGGAACAAGGGGATCTCATAGCAGGCGTCCGCGCTGGCAGGGACAGACTGGCGTATCCCGCCCAGCCTTTCCAGAACCTGTCTCAGTTTTTCCGGCTGCCCTTCCAGTTTTTTTGCCGTAACTGCGGTAAACCGGTCCGGGGAAGGACTGCTGCCCGTCACCTGCAGATTGGCCAGGGTGGTCCACTCCCCGGAAAGCCGGGGCCTTTCCTCTGAATGGCAGAGCATATCGTAGATCGTCATCACCACGTTGTAATCCAGGCAGGGCTCCCAGCCGGTCTCCTCCCCCTCTTTTTCTTCCTGTATCTCTCCCGTCTTTCTGTCAATCCGGTAGGACACTCTCAGAAACTCTGTGTACAGAAACTTTTCATCCCATTTCAGATCAAATTTTTCAATCAGAGGCTGCTGATCATATCCCAGGAAAAGTTCTCTGGCGATATACACCTGCTTTTCATAGTTTGATTCCATCCCGTTTCATCTCCTGCTTTTTGTCTTAGCGCCAGTATAGGACAAAATATGATTTTCTGCAATATTCTCTTCACATTTCGTCAGAATTCTACATAGGATACAGTAAAACCGGAGAAATCAAAATTATGTATTTCTATCTGAGTATCCTGATTCTTTTATGTATTTTATTCTGCCTGCTTTTTCATTTCCGAAAAAGCCGCATTCTGCGCAGAGTATGTTCCATGACCCCAGAGAAAAAGCTTTGTCTCCTCTCCTCCCTGATTGAGCCTGCCGGCTTCTGCTACCGGAGGGAACAGGACATATTTTCATCCCAAAAAGACGCCTGGCAGCGCCGCTTTGGCTACCGGTCGCTCTATGACCGGACCGCCCCTTTAGGGCAGATGGTTTTCCAGTGCGAACCCGTCTATTTTAATTACGGCCACAAAACCTGGCTGATCGAGCTTTGGAAAGGCCAGTACGGCATCAACACCGGCGCGGAGATCGGCGTCTATCACGCCGACGCTGTCATAAGCCCCGACGGATACAAAAACGCCCGGTTTCAAGCCGCTTCGGACGAAGAACTTCTGTCCATGAAGCTGGAACTGTGGAAGGGAGACCGGAAACTGTTTGAAGCGGAATCCTGCCACTGGTGGCTCACCGGTTTTCGCATGGGACTCTTCTCCTGGCCGGAATGCCTTCGCATGGACGTCTCCATCACCTTTCCCTGCCGGGAGATGGCGGACGCCTTTCTTCAGTCCCTGCTGGATATGGGATACGATCCCTGTCAGGTCAGTTCCTGCCTGCAGACGGTATCCTTCCGGTTTGCTGCTCCCCGCTCTCCCCAGCCCTGCAGAAAACTTCCCCTGACCTGCGCCTTCTCCCAGTGGAAAAACCGGATCTTCTGCCGCCTTTTTAACAGAATTACCAGACCCTTTGACTGCACGCTTGACCGGCTGCTGTATCTGTACTATTATCTTCCCGCAGCTTTCCGCAGAACCGTATCCATCCGCCGAAAACGCTGCTATACCAGAAGGAGGCTCCTTTGAGCGCCGGCAGCCGTCTGGACAGGGCATTTGCAGGTGCCCCCATCCTGCCCCTGACCGACCATTCCCGCCTCGTTCTCTTTTCGGACTGCCATCGGGGAAACGGCACTTCCAACGATAACTTTCTGAAAAACCAGCATCTGTATCTGGCCGCCCTGCGCCACTACTACCGGAAGGGCTATACGTATCTGGAGCTGGGAGACGGAGATGAGCTGTGGGAAAACCGGCGCATCAGCCAGATTGTGGAAATACACAGTTCCGTTTTTGAGCTGCTGGCCCGGTTCTATCAGGAAGGGCGCCTGTATCTGCTCTACGGCAATCATGATATAATAAAGCGGCGCAGCCGCACCGTCAGGGACTGCTCCTCTGCCGGTCTCTGCGGCGGCGCCTCCCCTGCTCCCCTTTTCCCCGGCATCCGCTTTTATGAGGGTATCATTTTAAAGGAGGAGACGCTTCATAAGGATCTGTATCTGACCCACGGCCACCAGGCGGATGCTCTCAACAGCCTGTTCTGGCCTATGGCCAGGTTTCTGGTCCGCTACCTGTGGGGGCCTCTGGAACGGATGGGATTTCTGGATCCCACCAGCGCCGCCAAAAATAATGAAAAGAAACATAAGACGGAACAGCGTCTGGTCCAGTGGGCGTCCCAAAATCACAGGATCCTCATCGCCGGACACACTCACCGCCCCATGACCGGTTCGAAAGCTTCTCCCTACTTTAACACGGGAAGCTGTGTCCACCCCCAGGGCATTACCTGCCTGGAACTGGAAAACGAGACCCTCAGCCTGGTAAAATGGTCCATGCTCACCAGACCGGACATGAGCCTGTATGTGGGACGGGAAATTCTGGGAGAACCGGTGGGACTTAAAGAGCTGTAAAAACCTTGTCTGTTCCCGGCAGATTGTACTATACTAAGAAAAGATATAACGCAGAAATGCAATTTAAAGGAGATACTTATGGCGACAAAAGTTTTCGTTCACGGCTCGGGTCACAAAGCGGACAGCTGGAAGCCAACCATTTCCCATATGACAGACGGCAAGGATATTGTATGTCCCAATCTGTCGTCCGTTTTAGAGGGGAAAAAAGCAAGCTACGAAAATCTGTATGCTTCATTTGCAGCATACTGCGGCAGAATAGAGGGGCCAATCCATTTATGCGGCCTCTCATTGGGCGGCATTTTAGCTTTACATTACGCCCTGGATTTCCCCCAAAAGGTAAAAACTCTGGTCTTAATCGGAACCCCCTGCAAGGTGCCGAAATTGGCGTTTTGTTTTCAGAATATCATTTTCCGCTTTTTACCGGAGTCCGTTTTTAAGCCCATGGCATTTGATAAAAAGGATACGTTTGCCCTGGGAAATACCATGAAAAATTTAGATTTCAGCGACAGGGTAAAGCAACTCAAATGCCCCGTTCTGATCCTTTGCGGCGAAAAAGACCGGGCAAACAGGAAATCTGCGTATTACCTGTCGCAAAATATAGAAAATGCCAGACTGCAGATCATGAAAAACACGGGGCATGTTGTAAATGAAGAAAGTCCGGAAGCTCTGGCAAAGATACTGACAGACTATTATTCCTTATCTGTTTAAATCCTCCAGAAGCGTTTGAAATTCCTCACTGCCGCGCAGAAAATCAAAGTCCCTGCCCGCCTTCAGTTCTTCCCGCAGCAGACTTTCCAGCCGTTCTGACAGGATATTTGTTTCACTGCCGCTCAGGTTTCTGTAAAGGGGGCTGTCCTGAGGCTTCCAGGCTTCCTGCAGGCCGGACAGAACAGACCTGAGGGCAGACAGGCAGCCTTCCCGATCCTGAATCATAACGGAAAGCTGAAGCTTTGCGATGTAGGGTATCCAGGCTGTCACGCAAAACAGCCTGGAAGCCTGCTCATAAATATCCGCGTAAACCTTCGCGTCCTCCATCCGTCCTTCTTTTTGGGCAATCTCCATCATATTCATCAGAGCCGTCTGCGCTTCTGTTATCCCTTCCAGCACCCGGCGTTCCCACAGTTTTTCTGCTTCCTGATATTTTTCCTGGCGCATATACAGAATCGCCCTCTGCTCTTCCTGATCCACAGAAGAGACAGGAAGTTTTTCAATCAGTTCTTCCGCCCTGGCAAAGTCCTTCCGGTTTCGGCTGGCGGAAATCAGCATGGTCAGAGCCGTCTCTCTTATCACAGGTATTTCGCTCTCCGACAGCCGCTCATAGAATGTTTCAAAGACTTCTCCGTGTCCTTCCTGCTCCGGCACGGAATAAAGGAACCTGGCTCCGTCCAGGTACAGGATCAGAGAATAGAGCAGGGGTTCACAGGTGGGATATTTATGGATTTTATTCATAGCCATCTGATACCCCTTCTCATACCCTTTTTCTCTGACTGTCTCGTTCACCGCGTTCACAAAATTTTCAATCTCCGCGTCGCAAAGGTCCTCCTTGAAGGACAGCAGTGTGTTCAGATCTGTCTGCAGCAGCCTGGCCAGTCCCGGCAGCAGGGCTATATCCGGGCAGGTGCTGCCCTTCTCCCATTTATTCACCGCCGAGGCGGATACCCCCAGATACGCTGCCATCTGCTCCTGGGTCATCCCCAGGTTTTTTCTCTTCTCCCGGATGATCCGATTCATTTTCATAGCGTTTCCCCCTTTTGTGTCCCATCATACCAGATCCTGTTTCAGGGCACAATGGAGGGAAAGTTGCAGCAGCGGTTAAAAAACTTTCCTGCCGGTTAAGGGACTCCTCTGACTTGCATATTCAGTCTTTTTAAAAAAGAGGGTGCTGTTTCATCATAAAATTCATAATGAAACAGCACCCTTTTTCTACCACAAATGTAAGGGAATGCTGAAAAAAAGAGTACCGTTACTTCACGGCACATCCAGGTGTACACATGTCCGAGACAGATGTTCCGCAGCAGGCGGAATATTCCGCTTGCTGCGGACAGATGTCGATAGGACAAGGTGAACACCGGATGTACCGGAAGCATTAAAATCTTTTTACAGCATTCTCTCCCTGTTTATTTTACAACAATATTTACTATCTTTTTGGGAACGTAGATCTCCTTCACCACATTTCCCTGCAGCTTGTCTCCCAGGGCAGCCTTGCCGGCGGCAATGGCGTCCTCCTTGGAGATGTCCACGGGAATGCTGATGACGGCTCTTGTCTTACCGTTCACCTGTACAGGGATCTCCACCTCATCGTCCTTCATGGCCTCCTCGCTGTGCTCCGGCCAGGGATGATAGAATACGGAGTCGGTGTGGCCCAGCTGCTGCCACAGTTCCTCTCCCATATGGGGCGCGAAGGGCGCCAGCATCAGTACCGCAGCCTCCAGGGTTTCCTTATCAATGCCTCCCAGCTGCTTGGCCAGGGCGATCAGGTTATTGTTGCTCTCCATAAAGCCGGAGATTACCGTGTTCAGGCTGAAGCTCTCCAGTCTCTGGGTGATCATGTGGATCATCTTGTGGCGGGCCTTTACAAGCTCTTTGGTGGGCTGGATTTCCTTATCCTTGTTATCCATCACCAGGTTATAGAAACGGCTCAGGAAACGGTACACGCCCTCGATGCCTCTGTCGTCCCACTCCGCGTCCAGTTCAGGAGGACCTACAAACAGTTCGTACAGACGCAGGGAATCGCAGCCGTAATTTTCCACCAGGTCATCCGGAGAAACCACGTTGCCCTTGGATTTGCTCATCTTAATGCCGTTCTTTCCGGTAATCATACCCTGATTGAACAGCTTGATAAAGGGTTCGTCAAAATCCACCACGCCGATGTCATACAGGAACTTGGTGTAGAACCGGGAGTACAGCAGATGGAGCACCGCATGCTCCACGCCGCCGATGTACATATCCACCGGCAGGTACTTGTCCGCTTTCTCTCTGGATACCAGCTCCTGCTCGTTATGGGGATCCACATAGCGCAGGAAATACCAGGAGGAACCGGCCCACTGGGGCATGGTGTTCGTCTCTCTCTTGGCGTCGGCGCCGCACACCGGACACTTGCAGTTCACCCAGCTGTCAATGGCCGCCAGGGGGGACTCGCCGGTACCGGTGGGCTCATAGGATTCTACCTCCGGCAGCTTCAGGGGAAGCTGATCCTCCGGAACAGGCACATTGCCGCAGTGGGGGCAGTGAATAATCGGAATCGGCTCACCCCAGTAACGCTGTCTGGAGAATACCCAGTCACGCAGCTTGTAGTTCACGGTTTTCCGGCCAATTCCCATCTTCTCGATCATCAGAGGAGCTTCCTTTTTCAGCACGGAAGACTCCATACCGTTCCAGTCCCCGGAATTGATCATAGTGCCGGAAGCCTCGGTGTAAGCCTCCGTCATGTTCTCAATCTCTTTTCCGTCCTTGGCGATTACCTGGACAATGGGAATGTTGAATTTGGTGGCAAACTCAAAGTCCCGGTCGTCATGGGCCGGCACGCACATGATGGCGCCGGTGCCGTAATCAGCCAGCACATAGTCGGACAGCCAGATGGGAATCTTCTTTCCGTTCAGAGGATTAATGGCATAGGTTCCGGTAAACACGCCGGTCTTTTCCTTATCCTGCATCCGGTCCACATTGGACTTCATGGACGCGTCATAGATATATTTCTCCACAGCCGCCTCTGTCTCCGGTGTGGCAAGGCTCTTTGCCAGTTCATGCTCCGGAGCCAGCACCATGAAGGTGGCGCCGTGAAGGGTATCCGGCCTGGTGGTATACACCGTGATCTTTTCCTCTCTGCCCTCGATGGGGAAGTCCACCTCGGCTCCGTAGGATTTGCCGATCCAGTCGGTCTGCATCTTCTTTACTTTTTCCGGCCAGTCCAGCTTATCCAGATCGTTTAACAGCCGGTCGGCGTACTTGGTGATTTTCAGCATCCACTGGCGCAGATTTTTCTTGGTCACCTCCGTGCCGCAGCGCTCGCAGCGGCCGTTCACCACTTCCTCGTTGGCCAGTCCGGTCTTGCAGGACGGGCACCAGTTGATGGGGAACTCTTTCTCATAGGCCAGGCCTTCCTTGAACATCTTCACAAAGATCCACTGGGTCCATTTGTAGAAATCCGGATCTGTGGTATTCACTTCCCGGTCCCAGTCGTAGATGGCCGCGATCTGATTGATCTGCTTCTTAATATTTTTAATATTCTCCGCTGTGGAGATAGCCGGATGCTGGCCGGTCTTGATGGCGTAGTTTTCCGCCGGCAGGCCGAAGGCGTCCCAGCCCATGGGATGAATCAGATAGTATCCCTGCATCATCTTATAGCGGCTCCACACATCGGAGATCACATAGCCTCTCCAGTGGCCTACATGCAGGCCGTTTCCAGACGGATAGGGAAACATGTCCAGACAGTAATATTTCGGCTTCTTTCCGTCATCCACATTGACAGGATGCTCTTCCCAGTTTTTTCTCCACTTCTCCTCAATGGCTCTGTGGTTATATGATATTGCCATTCTTCCATCCTCCAGTATTTACAATTTGCAACTGATTTTCATTCTATATCCAAGGCCCTTTTTTTGTCAAGTTTTTGGGCGGCAAAAATAGGCGGATTACACCGCAGGCTCCGTCGTCAGCTCCCCTGTTCCGGTTCCTTCCGCTTCCGGATTTTCCCGCACCGCAGCGGACTCTCCGTCCAGCGTCACCACGGTCCGGTATCCCTCTTCCTGGACATATCCGAAGGTCACCTGATCCCCTGTATCGTAAAGAATAATACTCATGAAGTCCTCCACGGATACGTCATAAATATCATCGCTTCCCTCCAGCAGAATATAATAGTGGGAATTGCCATCCACCACCGTCTGGGCTATTTTCCGGATGGTTCCCGCGGCCTCATCCTGGGCGGTAGATCCGCTTAAGGCCACGCCGTTATCCCGCAGCAGTTCCACATAGGCCCGCTCGCACTGGGGCACCGTATCCCCGATAGCCACATTCTGATAGCGCTGAATGTTTACCATGGCGTATTTTTTCACCAGGCCTGCGTCGTCCTTCAGGGCCATAAAGTAAGTGGGCTCTCCCGCCACGTTCAAAAGCAGGGGGAAGGTGGCCTGATAGCCCAGGTTCTGCACCTGTCCTTCCGCCGATTCCATGGCGGAATACTCCTCCGCTCCCGGGATGGCGTAAAAACGGGTCTCCATGGTTCTCTGGTTCATCAGCACAAATCCCACGTTGGACTGATCCCCGCTGACGGAGGTTACGCCTGTATAAACCCATACGTCATCCTCCAGAGCCAGGTAATTATAGCCGTCCGTGGTTTTCAGGCAGCCCTTCTGTCCCAGGATGCTGTTGAAATACCCGTTCCGCAGCGTGCCGTAATAATCGTACAGCTTAATCAGCAGATTGGCGGAGCAGACGGAATCCACCCACTCCGGGCAGTCCTCCAGGGCGTAATCCCAGGTTTCTCCGGTGCTGGCGTTGCAGAGCACCACCCTGCCGATGGTCTCGCCGCCGAACAGGCCGATCTTGTAGGTCTTGACCGGGCAGATCCAGTAGGGCGTACCCTCATCGTCAATCTCAAAGCTGAGCCGGTCAAAAATGTAGGTAGGATATTTAAACCGCAGATGGCGGTAAATATTCCGGTTAAAATGGTCGGACTCGGAGTAGCGGATGGGATTTTCCAGCTTCACCAGCTCCGTATCCTGGGTTGCCATGTCAATCATAATGTAGGCGGGAATCCCCTCGCCGTGGTTGGTCAGCCATTTGATGGCGCTGGCATATACCAGAGGCGTCACCCGCACCGGCCGGTCCTGATAATTGATCTGGGTGTAGATGCTGCTCACCTCAAACTGGGACACATAGTCCACCATGCTTCCCATCTTCCGGTTTCCCAGAAGAGCCGCGCTGCTCTTATCCAGCAGCGGGATCTGGCTGTAATCCGCCTCTTTGATATCCTCCGCGAAATCCCGCTCCTCCACGGTGAGCAGCTTCTGATACTTGGAGGCGTTCACGATGGGGGAAGAAAGGATGCTTCCCACCGCCAGCACCAGCAGCAGAGCCAGCAGAATGCCGATTCCCACTTTCAGTCCCCTGTTGTCCTTAATGTCCTCCACCGTTCTGACCCGGCAGTGCAGGCCGTATAAAACCACCAGCACCGCGATGCCCACCAGCACAAATTTCCAGGTTCCAAGAGAATGGAAATTGAAGGCAGGTATGGCCGCATAGTAGTAGACCGCCGCCGCTGCCAGCAGAAGCACCGTGATGATTCCCTTAGCTTTTCCTGATACTCTCATAAACAATCTCCTTTACCGGTAATTTTGTATAACGATCTGCAGGGTTCGCCTGCCCCTGAATTCATTGACAGAAGGATAATAGGTGACCGAAAGCGTTATGTCTGTACTCTGCCCCATAAGAAGCTTTTCCACTGCCTCTCTTCCCCACTTTTTTTGCAGATCCTCCAGAAACGTTTCCACATCCCCGAAATACAGGGCCTCCATTGCCGTGCCGCCCTGATTCCAGACCGTCATTTTCACCACATTTTTATTTTTGCCCAGAATCGAGCAGGTCTGGATTTTCAGGTCCCGTTCCGCGAACAGGGGTTTTGTATTCCCCTTTCCGAAGGGCTCCAGCAGGCTTAACTGGCCGATCAGCTCCTCCGTGATGTAATCGATGGGCATGGGCACATCGATCATCACCTTCTCCACAAAATCTTCTTCTGTAAGCGTGCAGGCTTCATTGATCCGGCGCCGGAACTCTTCCACCTTATCCCCCGGAAGGGAAAGGCCGGCCGCCATGGGGTGGCCGCCGAATTTCAGGAACAGATCCTGGCATTTTACCATCTCGTCAAACATGGAGTAGGTCTCAATGGAACGGCCGGAGCCTTTTACGCAGTCTGTCCCGTCCGTGAGCACAAACACCGGCTTGTGATATTTTTCCCGGATCCGGCCGGCGATAATCCCGGCAATGCTTTCATGGCAGCCGGGCAGGTATACCACCAGAACCCTGTCTTTTCCCAGAGGCGTGTGTTCAATCTTCATCACTGCCTGCTCCACGCCCCGGGCAGTCAGATCCTTTCTCTCGTCATTAAGCTGCTTCAGCTCCACAGCCAGTTCCCTGGCCTCCGCTTCATCCTCCGCCAGGAGAAGCCGCAGGGAGCGCTTGGCCGTATCCAGCCTGCCGCTGGCATTGATGCAGGGGCCGATTACAAATCCGATATGGTAAGCGCTTAAGGAGGAACCCTCCAGCCCGGTCTCCCGGATGAGCGCGCGCAGGCCCGGATTTTTTGTTTCTTCCAGAGCCTTCAGCCCCCATTTCACCATGATCCGGTTTTCCCCCTCCAGCTCCATCACGTCTCCCACAGTGGCAATGGCCGCAAAGGGAAGAAACTCCAGGGCCATGGGATCCAGACCGGATATCTGATACAGCATCTGAATCAGTTTCCAGGCCACCGCCGCCCCGCACAGTTTCTTAAAGGGGTACCGGCAGGACTCCAGTTTGGGATCGATCAGCACATCCGCCCGGGGCAGCTTCCAGAACTTTTCCCCTTCTTTCTCTTCGTAAAGAGGCTCGTGATGATCCGTGATAATCATGGTCATGCCAAGCTTTTTGGCGTACTCTGTCTGCTCCAGAGCCGTAATCCCGTTATCGCAGGTCAGGATCGTATCCGCTCCCTCGCCTCTGGCCAGCTCCACCAGATGAATATTCAGGCCGTACCCGTCCTTCATCCGGTCCGGTATCTCATAATCCACCCGGGCTCCCAGGCGCCGCAGCCCCCGGTAGAGAATATAGGTGGCATTGACCCCGTCAATATCATAATCCCCAATGATCCGGATTTTTTTCTTCTGTTCTATCTTTTTTAGCAGCAGATCGGCCGCTTCCCTGCATCCGTTCAGCAGTTCGGGGGAGTGAAGATGCTCCAGGGTTCCGTTTAAATACTCGTCGATGGCCTCGTCTCCCACCACGTCCCGGTTGCGGATGATCCTGGCGATCACCTGGTCAATATGAAATTTTTCTCCGATTGCCTGAAAATCGGCCCGTTTGGCCGCTATGTACCATTTTTCCATTTTCTTCTTTTTAAAAAGCACCTCCCTGCACAGTTTCCCGCAAAGAGGTGCTTCTTCTCTCATGTATTATTTTTTGTTTTTCTTTCCGGAAGAACCGCCCTTCTGCTCCTCCAGAGCCGCTTTCTGGTCTGAGCGGACTTTCATCATATACCACAGGGGACCTGTGATGCACACGGAGGAGAAGCCTCCGGCCACAATGCCTACCATCAGGGGAAGGGCAAATTCCTTGATGGTGGGAACGCCTACCACATACAGGGCCGCGATGGTCACAAAGGTGGTAAAGGAAGTATACACGCTTCTGGTCAGGGTCTGGGTGATACTCTTGTTCACCACATGGGCCAGCGGTTCGTTTTTCCCTCTCTCCCGCAGGTTTTCACGGATACGGTCGAAGATCACGATGGTGGCGTTGATGGAGTAACCCACAATCGTCAGCATACAGGCGATGAAAGTGCTTCCCACTGAAATCCGCACAATGGCATAGCAGGCAAGCACCACCAGCACGTCATGGCACAGAGCCAGCACCGCGCTGGTCGCGAACCGGATATCGGAAAAACGGAACCAGATGTAGATCAGCATACAGATCACCGCCACAACCACTGCCAGCACCGCGTCGCTTCGCATCTCGCTGCTGACTGTGGAGGAAATGGTCTCAAAGCTGATGTTCTTTTCCGTCTCCCCCTCTTCGTTGGTGTAGTCCGCAATGCCGAAGTTTTCATCCAGGCTGCTCTCCAGCGCCTCTCTTTCCTCCATGTCCAGAGCTCTTGTCTTAAAGATAACTTCCGTACCGCCGGCTACTTTCTGGGCCTGGATCTCCGCATCCCCGATGACTTCCTGGATCACCGGCTTGATGTCAGAGTCAATCTGGTTAATATCATAATCCTCATTGAAGGTCACATCCGTGGAGGTGCCGCCCTTAAAGTCCATGCTCAGGTTCAGAACGCCGTTTCCGGCTCCGCTGTTAATCAGCATGGCTGCGGGACCGGACAGGATAAATACCAGGGCAATGGCAAAAAATACTTTTCTTCTCTCCACAAAGCGGATGGTTTTCAGTTCCTTTGCCCGTCCAAAATACTTTTCATCCTGCATCCCCATTCCGTAGGCCGCGTTTACGATGATTCTGGAAATCACGCAGGCGGTAAACATGGAGATCACGATACCGAGAGCCAGAGTCTGGGCAAAGCCCTTTACAGAACCGGTTGCCATAAAGTTCAGCACGAAGGCCGCGATCAGTGTGGTCACGTTTCCGTCGATGATGGCTGTCAGCGCTTTCTTAAATCCGATGTTGATGGCGGAACGGACGGTTTTTCCCTCCGCAATCTCCTCCCGGATACGGGCATAGATAATCACGTTGGCGTCCACGGCCATACCGATGGACAAAATCACGCCGGCGATGCCGGACAGAGTCAGGGTCATGTCAAAGGCATTTAACGCCACCAGCTCCATTGCCGTGTACATGATCAGGGCAAAACCTGCGATCACACCCGGCATCTTGTAGGCGTAGATCATGAAGATAATCACGATCAGAAGCCCGATGGCGCCTGCGATCAGGCTGGTGGAAATAGCCTGCTCTCCCAGCTGGGCTCCCACCACGTTAGAACGGATCTCCTCCAGTTCCAGGGAAAGGGAACCGATCCGGATGGAGGAGGCCAGGTTGGAAGCGGACTCCGCGGTAAAGCTGCCGGAAATCACGCATTTGCCATCCGTAATCGCTTCCTCCACGGTGGGATAGCTGATGACCTCTCCGTCATATACAATATAGATGGGATTTCCCACATTTTCCGCTGTAGCCTCGGCGAAAGCCTTGGCGCCTTCCTCCGTAAAGCTTAAGGACACCACATGCTGGGAATTTCCCATGCTGTCGTTCTGTACGCCTGCCTCCGCGGACTCTACCTGGTTGCCGTCCAGGACCACGGTGCCGTCCTCCAGCTGGAAGGTAAGAGAACCGGGTTTTCCCAGCTCCTCCAGAATGGCGTTGGCGTCTGACACGCCCGGTATCTCAATATTGATCCGGTTTCCGCCCTCCTGGTACACAGAAGCTTCGGTGCTGTACTGGTCTACACGCTGCTGCAGCTTGTAAACCGTGTCCGCCATATCTTCCGCGGAAGGATTATCTTCCACAGCCTGATAGGTGATGGAAACTCCGCCGGACAGATCCAGGCCCAGCTTAATGTTTTTTGCCGATCCCGTTCCTGTGGGTCCCCAGCCGACAGCCGCCGTAAATACGGAAGCAGCCAGCAGAAGCACCATCAGGACCATGGTCCATGTGGCTTTCTTCTTGTTCATTGTTCTCTCCTCTTTTCTTTTTCTATTCGGCCAATGCAGCCTTTATCATGATGGCGCACTCTACTCTCTTTCGCTGCAGTTCACAGCCGATGTCGTAGGCGTCATGAATGGTTCCGTGAAAATGGTAGGAATTTGCCGCGCATCCGCCGCTGCAGTAGAACTTGGCAAAACAGTTCCGGCACTTTTCCTTTGTATACACATTGCAGTTCTTAAACTGCTCGATGATTTCCGGCCGGGTGATTCCCTCATCCACGTTTCCCATCAGAAACTCTTCCTGTCCCACAAACTGGTGGCAGGGATACAGATCCCCCCAGGGCGTCACCGCCAGATATTCCGTTCCGGAGCCGCAGCCGGACATGCGCTTGTACACGCAGGGGCCGCCGCTTAAGTCGATCATAAAATGGAAGAAATTAAAGCCTCTTCCTTCCTTCTCCCGGCGGATCATCTCCTTTGCCAGTTTGTCATATTCCTCACAGATTTTCGGAATATCCTCCTCCCGGATGGAGTAGGGTTCCTCCGGGGCGGCCACCACCGGCTCCACGGAAACCTGTTTGAATCCCAGATCCGCAAAGTGCAGCACATCTTCGGAAAAATCCAGGTTGTTCCGGGTAAAGGTGCCCCGCACATAGTAGCGATCCTGGCCTCTGCTGTCCGCAAATTTCAGGAATTTGGGCACGATCAGGTCGTAGCTGCCCTTGCCGCTGCGGAAAGGACGCATCCGGTCGTGCACTTCCTTTCTTCCGTCCAGGCTCAGCACCACATTCCCCATCTCCCGGTTGCAGAATTCCATCACCTCGTCATTCAGCAGCACGCCGTTGGTCGTTAAAGTAAAACGGAAGTTTTTATCATGCAGCTTTTCCTGCTCTCTTCCGTATTTTACCAGATCCTTTACCACCTGCCAGTTCATCAGAGGCTCTCCTCCGAAGAAATCTACCTCCAGGTTCTTTCTGTTTCCGGAACTGGCGATCAGAAAATCCAGGGCCTTCTTTCCCACCTCATAGTTCATAAGGGCACGGCGTCCGTGGTACTCGCCCTCCTCCGCAAAACAGTATTTGCAGGCCAGGTTGCAGTCATGGGCAATGTGCAGGCACAGCGCTTTCACCACAGTCTGTCTCTTCCCGGCAAGCTCAGAGGCTGCGGTCTCATAGACGTCCTCTGAAAAGAGCACGCCGGCCTCTTTTAATGTCCGGCACTCCTCCAGCGCTTCCCGCAAGTCTTCTTCGCTGTATGTATCTTTTAAGGAGGACAGGATTTCATCCTCCGGCATATTCTTTTCCATCAGAGCTACCGCATCGTAAACCACATCGTCCACTACATGGACAGAACCGCTGTTTACATCCAGCACAATGTTGTAGCCGTTGTTCCTGAATTGATGGATCACTGTTAATCCCCTTTCATCTGCCATGGCAAAAAGTAACACCCGACAGGATCGGGCGGTTTCCATGGCTGTATTCTTTTTCCCGTTAAAGAGGCTGCCGCGAGAGCCGGACGGGTTCCGTGTCCGAAACCCTGTCCATCAGCCGCGGCAGCCTGTCATGCTTTTTACTTATTTGTTCTCGCAGGACTGATTTCCTACTGTGCAGGATGTCTTACATGCTGACTGGCAGGATGTCTGACACTCACCGCATCCGCCCTTTTTCAGAGTGCTCTGCAAAGGCTTTGTATTCAGAGTCTTGATATGCTTCATTGTGTTGGCCTCCTTCTATGTTTATTGCCGGAAGGCTGAAAGAATAAAGGCTCCCCGGCTCATGGGGTCATTATATCATAGATAATTTCAATTTTAAAGCACTTTTTTGCTCCTCCGGTCTTCTTGCCCCGGGATGCAAAATCTGCTAAAATTTTTTTATCCAATATACTGGGAGGATCTATCATGAATCTTCTGTTTTTAGGAGGCAGCAACACGGACTGCCGCCACAGCTTTGATCCCCGGAATCTGGGATACGGGTATGTGGGCATGATTGCGCGGAAACTGGAAGCTTCCGATTCCCGTCTCGAAATATCCAATAAAGGCATTGACGGCTTTACCGCCGCCAGGGTAAAAGGAATGTGGCAGAACCTGCCGGAAGAAGAAAAAGAAAGATATGATATCGTGACCGTGCTGGCCGGCATCAATGATCTGGGCATGTGGATGGAAAAAGGCGTCCTGCGAAATACCCCGGAAGAATCTCTGGATCTATTTGCCCGCACATTTCAGGAGCTGATCATCGATATTCTGGATTACGGCATTCCCCGGCTGATCCTGATGGAGCCCTTTCTCTTTCCGGTTCCGGCCCGGTACAGACTGTGGCTTCCCTGGCTGTCCCGCATGTCCGGCAGGATCCGGAACCTGGCCGAGTATTACGGGCTTTCCTTTATCCCCCTGCAGCAGCGGCTGAATCGGGAGGCCGAGAAACTGGGATACGGCAGGATCACCCCCGACGGCATTCATCTCACGGAAGAAGGCCATCGCATCCTGGCAGAGGCCTGGATGGAGGAAGCCGGTATCTGAAACATTTTTGTCCTCCGCCAAAAAACGCCCCGCAGCCTGAAACTGCGGGGCATCATATGTTTCCTTAAGCGTATCAGTCAGCGTTCTCAGCCGCTCTGGCCGCCACTTCCTTATCCTGCACATCGGAGGGAGCCTGCTCGTAGCGGGCAAACTCATAGGCAAAATCGCCGCAGCCGCCTGTCATGGAGCGCAGCTGGGTGGAGTAGCCGTACAGCTCGGACATGGGAATATCCGCTTCGATAATGGTATTTCCCTTGTGATCCGGGTTCATGCCAAGCACACGGCCCCGGCGCTTGTTCAGGTCTCCCATCACATCGCCGGTATATTTATCCGGCACCGTTACCTTCAGGGAAGCGATGGGCTCCAGCAGAACCGGTCCCGCCTCCATAAATCCTTTCTTGAAGGCCTGGCTGGCCGCTGTCTTAAAGGCCATCTCAGAGGAATCCACCGGATGATAGGATCCGTCGTACAGGACCGCTTTCACGCCTACTACCGGATAACCGGCCAGGGGGCCCTTCTGAACGGAGTCCTGGATCCCCTTCTCCACTGCCGGGAAGTAGTTCTTAGGCACAGCGCCGCCTACTACAACCTGCTCAAATACATAGGGCGTCTCCAGATCGCCGGAGGGCTCAAAGCGCATCTTTACATGACCATACTGGCCGTGACCGCCGGACTGTTTCTTATACTTGGAGTCCACATCCGATTTTTTGCGGATGGTCTCGCGGAAGGCCACCTTGGGTCTCTCCAGAACCGCTTCCACTTTATACTTGGTCAGCAGCTTGCTCACAATAATATCCAGATGCTGGTCGCCCATGCCGTAGAGCAGAGTCTGACGGTTCTCACTGTCGTTTACCGCCTTCATGGTCAGGTCTTCCTGCATCATCTTGGCCAGAGCCTGGGAAATCTTATCCTCATCCCCCTTGTTCTTGGCCACGTATCTCTTGTAGGTATAGGGGGTGGAAACCGTCAGCTTACCGTATTTGATAGGCGCGGCCTTGGTTGCCAGGGTATCCCCTGTGGATGCCTCCAGCTTTCCGATGGCGCCGATATCTCCCGCCATCAGTTCCTTTACTTCCTGGGGCTTGCTTCCCTCAAATACATACAGCTTGCTGACACGGAACTCATTGCTGCTCTCCACATCGTACAGGGTATCATCCGATTTGATGGAACCGGAAGCCACCTTGATCATGGAATATTTTCCGATAAAGGGATCCACAATCGTCTTAAAGATATAGGCGGATTTCGCCTTTGAGAAATCGTAGTTCGCTTCGAAAATCTCGTTGGTCTTGGTATTCACGCCGGCAATCTTGCAGTCTGCCGGGCTGGGGAAGTAGCTCACGATATCGTCCAGCAGGATCTTAATGCCCTGCAGGTTCAGGCTGGCTCCCATGGTAACCGGGCACAGAGAGCAGTCGGAAACGTTCATCTTCAGAGCGGAGATAATCTCGGCCTGTGAAAACTCTTCGCCGCCAAAATACCGGTCCATAAACTCTTCGCTGGTTTCCGCCACAGCTTCCATCAGGATGTCTCTGTCCTTCTCCAGGTAATCTTTCAGATAATCCGGAATCTCGCACTCCACCCGGTTTCCTTTCTCCACAAACCGGCGGGCGCCCTCTTTTACAATATTCACGTAGCCCACAAACTTCTCGTTCTCACGGATGGGCAGATGAAGAGGCGCAATCTTCTTTCCGTACAGTTCGTTCAGCGCTTCCACCACTTTCCGGTAGCTGGCGTTGTCGAAATCCATGTTGGAAACATAGAAGATACGGGGGAGTTTGTATTTCTCGCAGAGTTCCCAGGCCTTCTGAGTTCCCACTTCCACTCCGTTCTTTCCGTTGATCACGATCACCGCCGCGTCCGCAGCGGCCACCGCCTCTTCCACTTCTCCCACAAAGTCAAAATATCCGGGGGTGTCCAGCACGTTTACCTTTGTATCTCCCCACACAACGGGAACCATAGCCGTGCTGATGGAAAACTTTCTCTTCTGCTCCTCTTTATCATAATCGCTGATGGTAGTCCCGTCTGTCACATTTCCCAGTCTGCTGGTAATGCCGGACAGATAAGCCATAGCCTCCACCAGGCTGGTCTTGCCTGCACCGCCGTGTCCTAATATAGCCACATTGCGAATTTTATCCGACGTGTAAACATTCATACAATTTTCCTCCAATACTCGTTTTACTGAATGGTTTGCACCACATGGATATATTGTACTAAAACACCAATAAAATTGCAAGTCATTTATGAATATTCGACAAAATACTTTTCAGACTATTGTGACAATTCCTTTTTAACCGGCTTCAGCGTTTGACAGTAGGTCTGATCCATAGTAAAATGAAGCCTGTTAAAACAGAACGAAACAGAAACGGAGCAGCTATCACATGAAAAGGAATAACTACGGTTTTATCGGACTGGGACTGATCGGCGGTTCTCTGGCCAAATCCCTGAAAAAGAAGGATCCTTCCTGCCGGATCTGCGCCTATACCAGAACCAGACATACCTCCCATACGGCCCTTGAACAGGGATTTATTGACGCTGTCTGTGAGACAGCCCATGACAGGCAGTTTGAGGCCTGCGACTACATTTTTCTGTGTGCCCCGGTGGGAAATAATATAGAAGCGTTGGAAGAACTGAAAACCGTGATCCGTCCAAACTGTATCCTCACAGATGTGGGAAGCGTCAAAACAGGCATCCATGAGGCAGTATCCCGTCTTGGACTTACCGGCCAGTTTATTGGCGGCCACCCTATGACCGGTTCTGAAAAGACTGGATTTGAGAACGCTACGGATCACCTGTTTGAAAATGCCTACTATATTTTAACGCCCACCCCGGAGGTTCCCAGGAATCGGGTGGAGGAATATTACAGCCTTGCCGCCTCTTTCGGGGCCATCCCTCTTGTCATCTCTTATCAGGAACACGACTATATCACCGCAGCCGTCAGCCATCTGCCCCATGTGATCGCAGCCGCTCTGGTAAACACAGTTCACAATCTGGACAACCGGGAGGAGCATATGAAGCTGATCGCAGCCGGCGGTTTCAAGGATATTACCCGTATCGCCTCCTCCTCCCCTGAGATGTGGGAGCAGATCTGCGTCAGCAATCAGAAAAACATTGCCCGGGTGATGGATGAATTTATCCGGCTGCTTGCCGCGGCCAGAGAGCAGATGCGCGCCGGGGATGGCGCCGGAATTTACCGGATGTTTGAAGAATCCAGGGACTATCGGGATTCCTTTTCCTCCGCTTCTCTGGGCGCCATCAAAAAAACCTACCGGATCTACTGCGATATTATTGATGAATCCGGCGCAATCGCCACCATCGCCACTACGCTGGCCGTCACCGGCATCAGTATTAAAAATATCGGCATCGTCCATAACCGGGAATTTGAGGAGGGGGCTCTTTGCATTGAGTTTTATGATGAAGCTACCAGTCTGAGAGCCGCTCAGATTCTGCGTCAGCACCGGTACCAGGTATGGGAAACCTGATCCGGGACGTCTGTACAAGAAAACAGCAGGTTCAGCTTTTTGTCTTGAAACCTGCCATGCACTGAAAAGATATGAGGTAACACTATGAAGCTTACATACAGCGGCCCCCTTCGGGGCGAAATCTCTGTGCCGGGAGACAAGTCCATCTCCCATCGGGCGGTTATGTTCGGAGCCCTGGCAAACGGAACCACAGAAATCACCCATTTTCTCCAGGGAGCGGACTGTCTCTCCACCATTGACTGTTTTCGCCGGATGGGGATTGACATTGAAAACACTCCCTCCCGCATTCTGATTCACGGAAAGGGCCTTCGGGGGCTTTCCGCTCCTTCCTCCGCTCTGGATGTGGGAAACAGCGGCACGACGCTGCGTCTGATCTCCGGCATTCTCTCCGGTCAGGATTTTAAAGTCCTGCTGGACGGAGACGCCTCCATTCGCAGACGCCCCATGAAACGGATCATGACGCCCCTGTCCATGATGGGCGCAAAGATCGGAAGTCTGAAAGGAAACGGCTGCGCGCCTCTTCACATTAAGGGGCAGACCCTTCATGCCATCCATTACCAGTCGCCGGTAGCTTCCGCTCAGGTCAAATCCTGCGTTCTTCTGGCCGGCCTGTACGCTGACGGCACGACCCGGGTCACAGAACCTGCTCTGTCCCGGAACCACACGGAACTTATGCTGCACTTTTTTGGAGCCCAGGTTCACTCAGAGGGAACCACCGCCTCCATTCAGCCCTCCCCCGCCCTGGAGGGACGGTTTATTCAGGTGCCAGGAGACATTTCTTCAGCGGCCTACTTTATCGCCGCCGCCCTTCTGATTCCCGGATCGGAAGTCCTGATCCGAAACGTGGGCGTCAATCCCACCCGAGACGGCATCCTGCGAGTCTGTCAGGCCATGGGAGCGGATATTACGCGTCTGAACGAAAGAAGCGACAGCGGCGAACCCACCGCTGACCTGCTGGTACGCCACTCCTCCCTGAAGGGAACCGTCATTGAGGGGGATCTGATCCCCACCCTGATCGATGAGCTTCCCGTCATCGCGGTTATGGCGGCTCTGGCAAAAGGCACCACAGTGATCCGGGACGCCGCCGAGCTGAAAGTCAAAGAATCAGACCGCATCCAGGTGATGACAGAAAACCTCACCCGCATGGGAGCCCGGGTGGAAGCCACCGAAGACGGCATGATCATTCACGGGGGCAGTTCCCTGCAGGGTGCCATCATTGACAGCCATCAGGATCACCGGGTGGCTATGAGTTTTGCCGTGGCCGCCCTGGCCGCCGAGGGAGAGACAGAAATCCGGGACGCGGAGTGTGTCAGCATCTCCTATCCCGGATTCTATCAGGATCTGGCCAGCCTGCAGTCCTGATTTTTCAGTTTTCTTTCAGCAAATCTTCCAGAGTAATGCCATCAAAATACTGCTCTATGATTCTGCCCAGTTCTTTCCACATGGGGAGAGTCCGGCATTCTCCGGACCTGCTGCAGGGTGGCTTGTCTTTTTCCAGACAGGCCACCGGCGCAAAATCTCCCTCCGTCAGGCGCAGGATCTCTCCTATCCTGTAATCTTTGGGACTCCGGCAGAGCCGGTAGCCGCCTCCCTTCCCGTGCATCCCTTCTATCAGATGATTCCTGGCAAGCGCCGGAAGAATGCGCTCCAGATATTTCAGAGAAATTCCCTGGCGCTCGGCAATATTTTTCATGGGAATATAATCCCCTTCTCCCATCTGTGCCAGGTCAAGCATCACCCGCAGCGCGTATCTTCCTCTGGTCGAAACAACCATACATCCCTCACCTCTTACTTCATTCCTGTTTTCCGGTTTCTGTAATCTTCCACTGCTGCTTTGATTGCTTCCTCTGCCAGCACAGAACAGTGCATCTTGTGGGGAGGAAGCCCCTCCAGTGCCTGTGCCACCGCTTTATTGGTCAGCGTCAGAGCTTCATCCACGGTTTTCCCTTTGATCATCTCTGTGGCCATGGAACTGGAGGCGATAGCGGAACCGCAGCCGAATGTTTCAAATTTAACATCTTTAATCGTTTCATCCTCCACTTTCAGGTAGATTTTCATAATATCGCCGCACTTGGCGTTTCCAACCTGTCCTACCCCGTCAGCATTCTCAATCACGCCCACATTCCGGGGATTTCTGAAATGATCCATCACTGTTTCACTGTATAATGCCATTCTTAAGCCTCCTTCGTCATAAACGGTAATTTTCCGGACTGCAGATCTCTCCAGAGCGGAGAAATGCTTCTCAGGTATTCCACCACTTCCCCTACTGTACGGATCATATAGTCAACCTCTTCCTCTGTATTTTCCTCATCAAGAGTCAGCCTGAGGGATCCATGGGCCAGCTCGTGGGGTCTGCCGATAGCCAGCAGCACATGGCTCGGATCCAGGGAGCCGGAAGTACAGGCGGAACCGGAGGAAGCGCAGATCCCTTTATCATCCAGCAGAAGGAGCAGGGATTCTCCTTCGATTCCCTCAAAGCTGAAATTTACATTGCCGGGAAGACGGCTTTCCCTGTCCCCGTTTAGTACGGCGTGGGGAATTCGGGAAAGCCCTTCTATCAGCCTGTCCCGCAGCGCTGTAACCTTCCTGGCCTTTTCCTCCATCTTTTCCTGCGATTCCGAAAAGGCGGCCGCCATCCCCATGATGGCGGGGATATTTTCTGTTCCGCCCCTCTTTCCTCTCTCCTGGGCGCCTCCATAAATCAGATTTTCCAGCGGGATTCCCTTTCTCGCATAGAGAACGCCGATCCCTTTTGGCCCGTGGAATTTGTGGGCTGAGAGGGAAAGCAGATCAATGTTATCCCGCTCCACATTAATCGGCAGATGTCCCGCAGCCTGTACAGCGTCTGTGTGAAAGATTACGCCTGCCCTGCGACAGACCTGACCGATCCCGGCAATGGGAAGGATGGTGCCAATCTCATTGTTGGCATACATTACCGTTACCAGACAGGTATCAGGCCGGAGAGCCGCCTCCACCTGTTCTGGCGTCACCAGCCCCTTCTCTCCCACATCCAGAAGAGTAATGTCAAATCCCTGCTTTTTCAGAGCATCCAGCGTGTGGAGTACCGCATGATGCTCGAAGGCGGTGGATACAATATGCTTTTTCCCCTTCCTCTCTCCAATCCGGGCCGCGGATAAAACAGCCTGATTATCCGCTTCGCTCCCTCCGGAGACAAAGGTAATCTCTCTGGGACTGCACCCAAGCCCCTTCGCCATCTGTTCTCTGGCATTCTGCAGGGCTTCCGCTCCTCTCTGCCCATAACTGTGAAGACTGGAAGGATTTCCGTAAATCTGATCCATATAGGGAAGCATAACCTCTATGGCCCGCCTGCTCATCTTTGTTGTGGCCGCATGGTCCGCATATATATTCATGAAACGCTCCTTTCTTTAACCTACTCTATTGGTTGGTTAAAACATACCATTAATTACCTACTTTGTCAATAGGTAATTAAAAAAGAAAAACGGGAAATGCTATGGAAGCAAATGTGCTATTTACAGCATCTCCCGTATTGTTCTTTTCAGAATCCGTTGCTATTTTACCGTTACTTTGCAGGTCACTTTTTTCTTTCCCGACTTCACTGTAATTACTGCTGTTCCCTTTTTAAGGGCTTTTAGCCTTCCCTTTGCGTTTACTGTAACCACCTTCTTATTTGATGATTTATAGGTAATTTTCTCATCGCTCTTTGACGGAACAGTTTTAGCCTTTAGAGTATAACTCTTTCCCTTTTTCATACTCAGTTTCGAGGGGACATTTTTGATAGCAGTAGTTTTTGTTTTAGGTACCGTCACTGTCACCGTAAATTTCTTTTTGCCAGATTTTACCGTAATCTTTGCCTTGCCTGCATTCTTGGCCGTTATCACTCCCTTACTGTTCCCTTCTGCACCTTCACCTTAATTTTTGCCGTTTACCACTTGCCAAAGTCACTGTCACAGTTGCATTGCCCGTCTTTTTCTGGGCTGTCAGTTTACAGCTCCCATTTGATTTTCCTGAAATCTTTACAATTTTAGTATTACTGGATTTCCAGGATTTCACAGAATCTCCGTTTGCCAGCCCTGTTACCTTTATTTTACTGGTAGACTGTTTCACCTTTAAAGGTATACTGGATACATTCACTTTGACGGTGGGCTTCAACTTCGATCCATAATTTCTGATCTTCTTTTTCCCGCATCCAGAGCAAGTACGAGTCTGCTTAGCCGAGGCAAATACCGTGGCCTTAGCAGTTGTTATCCATCGTCCAAATCGATGCCCTGTAGCAGGAACTTCTGTTTGTCTCACCAGCACAATTCCGCATACACTGCAGTGGTTCCCAGCTGTCAACCCTGCTTTTGTGCAGGTAGGCGCCACTGCCGGATCTGTTACTGTCTTATGACCAGTAGCTAGAATGTCCTCTGTTCTGCTTTTACCACATACCATGCAGGTAAACGTTTTTACACCTGTTGCCGTACAAGTAGCTTGACGTGTAATCACTCCAGAACCATATTGATGATCATTAATCGGGATAACCATCTGCTCTGTGATAATTTTTCCACACACACTTATCTGACAAAGCCTGTATAATTTCCTGGGCTTCCTCAGATGTCTCTGCCTCCAAAACCCCACTGTTTCCCTCTGCCAATACGGTAACAGGCAGATTTCCCATAGCTACCGTCAGACTCAACAAACCGCAAACTACACGCTTCCATATTTCTCTTCAACTTTTCATAACTTTTTCCTTCCCCAAAAATATATTTGCTTTAATGTCGATCCTCTCTTTTCCGCTGTAAATTATTATACCATCATTTTTTCTCTGAAAAAAGTGCAAAATAAAAGCCTGTAGTATATAACCACAGGCTTTTATGTACTCTTATGTAATTTTATCTTACCAGCATCTTACCGCGCAAACCGGTGTGGAGTAGTAAGCGTCTCCCCAAACGATGCCGGTATTGCTGTTTGCCGCGTGTACGATGGCTCCGTTTCCGGCGTAGATGGCTACATGGTCGATGCCGCCGCCTGAAGAGCTGTAGAACAGCAGATCGCCGGGCTGGATGTTTGCCAGGTCAACAGAAGTTCCGTTTCCGGCCTGGTCGGCAGCCACTCTGGAAAGATAGATGCCGTAGTTGGCGAATACAGACTGTACAAATCCGGAGCAGTCAGCGCCCTCTGTCAGGCTCGTCCCGCCGTACACATATGGGTTGCCCACAAACTGAGCGGCGTAGTTTACAATCTCCTGTCCCAGTCCGGAGGAAGAAGCAGCCTCCGTCTCAACGTATTCTGTCTCTACATACTCGGTTTCCACATACTCGGTCTCAGGAGCGGAGTAATCTGTCTCGATCTCCTCCACGTACTCCTCTTCCTCGCTGTAAACCGGCTCCGTCTCAGCGTCATCGTAGTAGACATCCGCGTCGGACACATCCTCATAATAAACATCATCGGATACATCCTCTACATAATCGTCCGTATAGTCCTCAGCGGGAGCCTCGGTCTCAGTGTATACCGGCTCGGTCTCAGCGGGAGCCTCGGTCTCGGTGTATACCGGCTCAGTCTCAGCAGGAGCTTCGGTCTCGGTGTATACCGGCTCAGTCTCCGTATAAACCGGTTCGGTCTCGGTATAAACCGCTTCTGTCTCCTCGTAAACCTCTTCTGTATATTCTTCCGTTTCCTCTGTCTCTTCCAGGACGGCTTCCTCGGCTTCCAGTCTGGCAGCCTCCTCCTCAAGAGTTTCAGCGGTAGGATAATAGGTCTTGTACTCTACGTAATAGGCGTTTACATAACCGTAAACATCATCGCCCAGGGCTACTTTCATCCAGTCGTTGTCATAAGCCACAACCTCCAGCTCCTCGGAACTGTAGGCCACGTCGATCACTTCCCCGTCCTCGCTGGGATTGGACCGAACGTTCAGCTCGTCGGGATGAACAACCGCCACATTGTAAGCTACCTGCTCGGCAATAGCGGCCGCCTCATCACCTGTGGCAAAATATTCAGCTGACACGTAGCCGTAGGCGTTTCCGGACTGGATTTCATACCAGTCACCCACCTGGGAAATCACAACAGCGGAGTCATTGTTGTACATCTTAGCCGTCACTTCGCTGTCCGTGCTGGCCTCGCTGCGCACATTGATGAACTCTGCGCACTGAGCAAAGATCAGCTCCCCTTCCATGGAAGTATCTTTCTCAGTTTCCTCAACGGCTTCTGTTTTCGTCTCAGTCTCCGTTTCTGTCTGGGCAGCCTCAGTTGCTTCCTCGGTCTCCTGGACGGTCTCGGTTTCAGTTTCAGCATTTTCTGTTTCAGGAACTGTCTCAGCCGGTACAGTCTCGGCAGCAGTCTCAGCCTCAGCCACCGCTTCGGTTTCTGTCACTGCCTCCGCCTCTGTCTCGGCAGCCAAGGCCGGCATTGTCTGCGCACCGGCCAGGATACATCCGGCCATCATGCAGGCAGATACGGTCTTAGACATTCGCTTTCTCATAGTATGCTTACCTCCTTATTAATTACCCTCAGGCATGAAATGTTTCAAATTTATTACCAATTTTTAAATGATAATAACAAATTCCGGCCGGGAAGTCAATAAAACATTTTATGTTTTTATACTTTTTTCACATTTTCGATGGAAATGTGTTGCTTTTTTTCTGCTGTTTTGTATGGGAAAACACCATATTTACCATAGCTTCCCCCGGAATTGACCCTGGCCGCAAAACTTTCGCACAGTTTTTCCCCGAGACCGGCGATAAACCTGTTCAAATTTCCGTTTTTCCTCATCCGGGCGCCCTTTCCCGCAATGAAAAAACGGTCCCCGGACCGGTCCGCGTC
>DVOS01000069.1 GCA_018713435.1 Candidatus Merdiplasma excrementigallinarum | reverse complement strand
CTCCTGATTTTTTGAGCTGACGCTCATCCTGTGGTTGCATGTCTGTGTCATGTTCTTTCATATTAAATAGGAAAGAAGTGCGCAGCTGACCCCTGGTCTGCCCGCACACCCCAATATTATAAGGTTTGCGACTTTTCTTGTCAAGGTTGTTTCTTACATTAATGTAACTTTTTTGTGAAGTACTGGACTTTCCACGCCCGGAATGATAAGATAATGAAACATCGGAGGTGATTGCTATGCGTATCAGAACATTCCTGAAGCCCCTGTCTTTTGTGCCGGCGCTTCTGTTAATGTACATGATTTATTCATTTTCCGCCCAGGAGGGAGATCTCTCTTCTTCCGTCAGCTACAAGGCCAGCTGTGTCCTTGTGGAAGCGGCGGACAGTCTGTTTGACATCGGCCTGGACGATTATCAGGTTTCCTACTATGCCACCCGGATCAATGGGGTAACCCGGAAGCTGGCCCATATGACGGAGTATTTTCTCCTGGCCATCGCGGTCTCCTTCCCCCTGTATGTGTACGGGCTCCACGGCATTCTGCTGATGATCCTGGCAGGAGGGCTGTGTATTGCCTTTGCCTGCGGGGATGAGTACCACCAGTCCTTTGTGGCGGGCCGATCGCCTTCCCTGAAGGACGTGGGGATTGACAGTATCGGCGTATTCATCGGTATTATTGTAGTCCGAATCATCGGCTGGACAGGCCGGATGACCCTGTTCCGTCCGGTACCCAAAGATGAACGGGGCCGGAAGCTTTCTAAAAAGCAGCAGCGGCTGATGGAGGAGCAGATGCGGCGCCAGTGGGAAACGGAGCAGCAAATGAGGGCCCGGCAGGGCGGCCCCGGCCCTTACCCGCCTGATTACCCCTACCCTCCCAACGGATACAATCCCGGTCCTTATCCGGGGAACGGATACAATCCCGGTCCCGGCGGCTATTATGAAAACGGATACCGGCCCGGGGAAAACGATCCCGGGAACGGCTATGGATATGGGCCCGGCCCCTATCCCCCCTATGGCCCCTCCTATCCCTATCCTACCCAGGATATGGAACGGCAGGAGGATCACTCTTCTGACGAACTGTCAGATGATATGCCCCTGTCCCATCTGCTGAATCCAAAAGGGAAAAAATAAAATGAAAAGAGGATGCTGTTTCATCATGAATTTCATGATGTTGCAGCATCCTCTTTTTGATTCATGCCGTTCTATTCTTCTGTATCCTCGGCAGGTTCCGCTTCATCTGCAAACTCGTCTTCCAGGTCTATCTCAGAAGTTTCATCCGCTTCAGAGCCAAACTCTTCCGCTTCCTGCTCATCCAGATCCAGGAAATCCTCCTGCTCCAGTTCATCCAGTTCCAGAAGCTCCTCCTCTTCCGGCTTCATGTCATCCGTATTCAGATGCACGTTGCGGTAGCGCTTCATGCCTGTTCCGGCAGGGATCAGCTTACCGATGATTACGTTCTCCTTCAGGCCGATCAGCGGATCGATCTTACCCTTGATCGCCGCCTCCGTCAGCACCTTGGTGGTCTCCTGGAAGGATGCGGCCGACAGGAAGGAGTTGGTAGCCAGAGAAGCCTTGGTAATACCCAGCATAATCTGTTTGCCCTCCGCAGGCTTTTTGCCTTCGGCCATCATCTTCTCGTTGATGTCCTCCAGTTCCAGATTATCCACCAGCGTGCCGGGCAGCAGATCCGTATCGCCGTTGTCCTCCACCCGCACCTTCTTTAACATCTGGCGCACCAGCACCTCGATATGCTTGTCGCTGATCTCCACGCCCTGGAGACGGTACACACGCTGCACCTCCCGGAGCATGTAATCCTGCACCGCGCTGATTCCTTTGATCTTCAGAATATCGTGAGGGTTCACGCTTCCTTCTGTCAGCGCGTCGCCGGCCTCCAGATAAGCGCCGTCGGTTACCTTGATTCTGGAACCGTAGGGAATCAGGTAGGTCTTGGCCTCTCCGCTCTCCTCATCGGTGACGATTACCTCGCGCTTTTTCTTGGTATCCCGGATTTCAACCCGTCCCGGAATCTCCGTGATGATAGCCAGTCCTTTTGGCTTACGTGCCTCAAACAGCTCCTCCACACGGGGAAGACCCTGCGTGATGTCTCCGCCCGCCACGCCGCCGGTATGGAAGGTACGCATGGTCAGCTGTGTACCGGGCTCACCGATGGACTGGGCCGCGATGATTCCTACAGACTCACCCACCTGCACCGGTTCGCCGGTAGCCATGTTGGAACCGTAACACTTGGCGCAGATACCAATGCGGGACTTACAGGTCAGAATGGTTCTGATCTTAATCTTCTTGTAAGGCTCGCCCTCTTCATTTACGCCTTCTTTCATGATGCGGGCCGCCCGCTTCGGCGTAATCATATGGTTGGCTTCCACAATCACCTGGCCGTCCTTGTCCCGGATCGTTTCGCAGGCAAACCGTCCTGTGATACGCTCCTGCAGGCTCTCAATCTCCTCTTTTCCGTCGGTGAACTCCTGCACATACATGCCGGGAATCTCATTTCTTCCCTCAGCGCAGTCCACTTCCCGGATGATCAGATCCTGGGAAACGTCCACCATTCGTCTGGTCAGGTAACCGGAGTCCGCTGTACGCAGAGCCGTATCGGACAGACCTTTTCTGGCTCCGTGAGCAGACATGAAGTACTCCAGTACGTCCAGTCCTTCACGGAAGTTTGACTTAATAGGCAGTTCGATGGTATGGCCTGTGGTATCCGCCATCAGTCCGCGCATACCGGCCAGCTGCTTGATCTGCTTATCGGAACCACGGGCTCCGGAGTCAGCCATCATGAAAATATTGTTGTATTTATCCAGTCCGCCAAGCAGAGCCTTAGTCAGCTTGTCATCCGTTTCCTTCCAGGTCTCCACCACTTCCTTGTAGCGCTCTTCTTCCGTGATCAGACCTCTCTTGTAGTTTCGGGTGATCTTATCCACAGTGTCCTGGGCTTCCTGCAGCATCTGGGGCTTCTCAGGGGGCACCGTCATATCGGAAATTGATACGGTCATAGCCGCTCTGGTGGAATATTTATATCCCATGGACTTAATATCGTCCAGCACCTCCGCCGTCTTGGTGGCTCCGTGGGTGTTGATGACTTTCTCCAGGATCTGTTTCAGTCCTTTCTTGCCCACGTGGAAATCTACTTCCAGCTTCAGTTCGTTGCCTGGCACGCTCCGGTCAACAAAGCCCAGATCCTGGGGCAGGATCTCATTAAACAGAAATCTTCCCAGAGTAGATTCCTCGATGCCGGTGACAGTCTCTCCGTTCGGCATCTTCCGGCTTACACGGACTTTGATTCTGGACTGCAAAGTCAGAGCCTTATTCTCATAGGCCAGGATCGCCTCGTTGACATTCTTGTAGATGCTGCCTTCGCCCAGCGCCCCGGGGCGCTCCTGGGTCAAATAGTAGATACCCAGCACCATATCCTGGGAGGGAACCGCCACAGGACCTCCGTCAGAAGGTTTCAGCAGGTTGTTGGGGGAGAGCAGCAGGAAGCGGCACTCCGCCTGCGCCTCCACGGACAGGGGCAGATGGACAGCCATCTGGTCTCCGTCAAAGTCAGCGTTGAAAGCGGTACACACAAGAGGATGCAGCTTAATGGCTTTTCCTTCTACCAGTATCGGCTCAAAAGCCTGAATACCCAGACGGTGCAGTGTGGGAGCACGGTTTAACATAACAGGGTGCTCCTTGATGACCTCCTCCAGCACATCCCAGACTTCCGGCTGAAGTCTCTCCACCATCTTTTTGGCGTTTTTAATATTGTGAGAGGTGCCGTTGGCTACCAATTCCTTCATAACAAAGGGTTTAAACAGCTCAATGGCCATCTCCTTAGGCAGGCCGCACTGGTAAATCTTCAGCTCCGGTCCCACCACAATAACGGAACGTCCGGAATAGTCCACACGTTTTCCCAGAAGGTTCTGACGGAAACGTCCGGATTTTCCTTTCAGCATATCGGAAAGAGACTTCAGGGCACGGTTGCCCGGTCCTGTTACAGGGCGGCCCCGGCGGCCGTTATCAATCAGGGCATCCACAGCCTCCTGCAGCATTCTCTTTTCATTCCGCACGATAATATCGGGAGCTCCCAGCTCCAGCAGCCGTTTCAGACGATTGTTCCGGTTGATAATACGGCGGTACAGATCGTTCAGATCGGAGGTGGCAAAGCGGCCGCCGTCCAGCTGTACCATGGGACGCAGATCAGGGGGAATCACCGGAATCACAGTCATCACCATCCACTCCGGCTTATTCCCGGATTCCCGGAAAGCTTCCACCACTTCCAGGCGCTTGATGATTCTGGCTTTTTTCTGTCCGGTAGACTCCTGCAGTCCCTTCTTGAGCTGGGCGGATTCCTTATCCAGATCAATAGACTCCAGCAGTTCCTTTACCGCCTCGGCTCCCATACCTACCCGGAAGGTGCTGCCCCATTTCTCTCTGGCATCCTGATACTCTCTCTCCGTAAGCACCTGCTTATACTGCAGATCACTGGTTCCCTTATCCAGCACAATATAGTTGGCAAAATAGAGCACCTTCTCCAGCGTTCTGGGAGAAAGATCCAGCATCAGTCCCATTCTGGAGGGAATTCCCTTGAAATACCAGATATGGGAAACCGGTGCTGCCAGCTCAATATGTCCCATCCTCTCTCTGCGGACGCTGGCTTTCGTCACTTCCACGCCGCAGCGGTCGCAGACCACGCCTTTATAGCGGATCTTTTTATATTTTCCGCAGTGACACTCCCAGTCCTTGCTGGGTCCGAAGATTCGCTCGCAGAACAGACCGTCCTTCTCGGGCTTCAGAGTCCTGTAGTTAATCGTTTCCGGCTTTTTCACCTCCCCGTGCGACCATTCTCTGATCTTTTCCGGGGATGCCAGGCCGATTTTAATAGCGTCAAATGTCATCGGCTGATACGTTTCATTATTTGTTGTTTCTGGCATGACAGTACTCCTTTCACTCTTCGTCAAAGTTTTCGTCCAGGTCTACGTAATCCTCTTCCTCTTCGCCGGCATCTTCTTCCACATCCACCAGTTCCTCGCCTTCAAACTGCTGCTGGCTGTATCCGTGAGCCCCGAAGGATTCATTCTGATTATACTTTCTGTCACCCTCGATCACGGAGCGCAGATCTGTATCGCCATAGTCAATGGTCTCCATAATCTCCACTTCCGTATTGTCATCCCGCAGAACACGCACATCCAGTCCCAAAGACTGCAGCTCTTTCAGCAGAACCTTGAAGGACTCGGGAATTCCCGGTTCCGGAATGTTCTCACCCTTGATAATGGCCTCATAGGTTTTCACACGGCCCACCACATCATCCGACTTCACTGTCAGGATCTCCTGCAGCGTATAGGACGCGCCGTAAGCCTCCAGCGCCCAAACCTCCATCTCACCGAACCGCTGTCCGCCGAACTGAGCCTTGCCGCCCAGAGGCTGCTGGGTTACCAAAGAGTAGGGGCCGGTGGAACGGGCATGGATCTTATCGTCCACCAGGTGATGCAACTTCAGGTAGTGCATGTGGCCGATGGTGGTGGGGCTGTCAAAATACTCGCCTGTCCGGCCGTCCCGGAGCAGTACCTTTCCGTCTCTGGAAATAGGCACGCCCTTCCACAGAGCTCTGTGATCCCGGTTTTCATAGAGATAATCCATTACTTCCGGAAGCAGCTCATCCTCATGCTTTGCCTTAAATTCATCCCACTCCAGATTCACATAGTCATTTGCCAGGTCCAGAGTGTCCATAATATCATTCTCATTGGCTCCGTCAAACACAGGCGTGGATACGTTAAAGCCCAGGGCCTTGGCAGCCAGGCTCAGATGAATCTCCAGCACCTGTCCGATATTCATACGGGAAGGCACGCCCAGGGGGTTCAGCACAATATCCAGGGGACGTCCGTTGGGAAGGAAGGGCATATCCTCCACCGGAAGCACTCTGGAAACCACACCCTTGTTTCCATGACGGCCTGCCATCTTATCGCCCACGGAGATCTTTCTCTTCTGGGCAATGTAAATGCGCACGGACTGGTTCACGCCGGGAGCCAGCTCGTCTCCGTTTTCTCTTGTAAATACCTTGGCATCCACCACGATGCCGTATTCGCCGTGAGGCACCTTCAGGGAAGTATCCCGCACCTCTCTGGCCTTCTCGCCGAAGATCGCCCGCAGCAGACGCTCCTCCGCTGTCAGTTCCGTCTCTCCCTTGGGGGTTACTTTGCCCACCAGGATATCGCCGGCTCTCACCTCAGCGCCGATGCGGATGATTCCTCTCTCATCCAGATCTTTCAGGGCATCGTCACCTACGCCGGGCACGTCCCGGGTAATTTCCTCCGGTCCCAGCTTGGTATCTCTGGATTCAGCCTCATACTCCTCAATATGAATGGACGTATATACGTCGTCCATTACCAGACGCTCGCTTAAAAGCACGGCGTCCTCGTAGTTATAGCCCTCCCAGGTCATAAATCCGATCAGGGGGTTCTTTCCGAGAGCAATCTCTCCGTTGGAGGTGGAAGCGCCGTCGGCGATCACATCTCCCGCCTTCACCTTATCGCCCTTATTTACAATAGGTCTCTGGTTGTAGCAGTTGCTCTGGTTGCTTCGCACAAATTTGCGCAGATGGTACTCGTCTCTGGTGCCGTCCTCCGCCTTGACAACAATGCGGTTGGCCTCGGAACGCTCCACTACGCCGTCTCTCTTTGCCACCACGCAGACGCCGGAGTCCACGGCAGCCTTTACTTCCATATCGGTTCCCACTACGGGGGCTTCGGTAGTCAGAAGGGGCACCGCCTGACGCTGCATGTTGGATCCCATCAGGGCACGGTTGGCGTCATCGTTCTGCAGGAAGGGAATCAGGGCCGTCGCCACGGAGAACACCATCTTCGGAGACACATCCATGTAATCAAAACGGCTGCGCTCGTACTCCTGAGTCTCCTCTCTGTAACGGCCGGACACATTCTTATTGATGAAATGTCCCTCCGCGTCCAGAGGCGTATTAGCCTGAGCCACATGGTAATTATCTTCTTCATCGGCGGTCATGTAGACCACTTCATCCGTAACTCTGGGATTCTGGGGATCCGATTTATCCACCTTCCGGTAAGGCGCCTCCACGAATCCATACTCGTTAATTCTGGCATAGCAGGCCAGGGAGTTGATCAGACCGATGTTGGGACCTTCAGGGGTCTCGATGGGGCACATTCTCCCGTAATGGGAATAATGCACGTCACGCACCTCAAATCCGGCACGGTCTCTGGAAAGACCGCCGGGTCCCAGAGCGGACAGACGTCTCTTGTGCGTCAGCTCGTCCAGAGGGTTATTCTGCTGCATAAACTGGGACAGCTGGGAGGATCCGAAGAATTCCTTCACAGCAGCCGTCACCGGCTTGATATTAATCAGGGACTGGGGGGTAATGCCCTCCGGCTCCTGGGTCGTCATTCTCTCCCGCACCACTCTTTCCAGTCTGGAAAGTCCGATCCGGTACTGATTCTGAAGCAGCTCGCCCACCGCTCTGATACGGCGGTTGCCCAGATGGTCAATATCGTCATCATTTCCGATGCCGTACTCCAGGTGCATGTTGTAGTTGATGGAGGCAAGAATATCTTCCTTTGTGATATGCTTGGGAATCAGATCATGAACGGATCTGTGCACAGCCTCCTTAAGCTCCTCCGGGTCGGTATACTCTTCCAGAAGCTTTTTCAGCACCGGATAATAGACCAGCTCCGTGATTCCCACTTCTTTCGGATTCACATCCATGAAGTTAGTGATATCTACCATCATGCTGGAGAGCACCTTTACATTGCGCTCTTCCGCCTGAATCCACACATAGGGAACCGCCGCGTTCTGAATCCGATCCGCCAGTTCTCTGTCCGCCTGGGTTCCGGCCTCTGCCAGCACCTCGCCCGTAGTGGGATCCACCACGTCTTCCGCCAGTACATGGCCGGCAATCCGGTTTCGCAGCATCAGCTTCTTATTAAATTTATACCGTCCCACCTTGGCCAGATCATATCTTCTGGGGTCAAAAAACATGCTGGTAATCAGGCTCTCCGCGCTTTCCACCGCCAGCGGCTCGCCGGGCCTGATTTTTTTGTACAGCTCCAGAAGGCCCTCCTGATAGGATTCGGAAGTATCCTTGGTCAGGGTGGCCAGAAGCTTGGGTTCCTCACCGAACAGTTCCAGAATCTCCGCATTGGTGCCGATGCCGAGGGCACGGATCAGAACAGTTACCGGAACTTTTCTGGTTCTATCTACACGAACGTAAAAAACATCATTGGAGTCGGTTTCATATTCCAGCCATGCGCCCCTGTTGGGGATCACGGTGCAGGAATACAGTTTTTTGCCCAGTTTATCGTGAGCAATGCCATAATAGATACCCGGAGAACGCACCAGCTGGCTGACGATAACACGCTCCGCGCCGTTGATTACAAAGGTACCGGTGTCCGTCATCAGGGGCAGATCTCCCATAAAGATATCGTGCTCACTGATCTCATCATTTTCCTTATTGTGAAGTCTCACCCGGACCTTCAGAGGTGCGGCGTAGGTGGCATCCCGCTCCGCGCATTCTTCAATCGAATACTTCACATCTTTTTCGCACAGAGTAAAGTCCACAAATTCAAGACTCAGTTTGCCGCTGTAGTCCTCAATCGGGGAAATATCATCAAAAACTTCTCTGAGTCCCTCATCCAGAAACCACTGATAGGAATCCTTCTGAACCTCAATCAGATTAGGCATCTCAAGAACTTCTTTCTGACGTGAATAACTCATGCGAAAACTTTTTCCATTAGCGATAGGACGAATCCTGTTTTTCTCCATATGATGTTTCACCTCTGTTCTTTCTGCAGTCTTGTTCAACATTTGGGCATAGTAATGCCCTGGACATAATCCTGCACAATAGTGCAACCTATACTTTACCACAATAAGGAAAAGCTTGTCAAGAATAAAGATAAAAGAAATAAAAGAAAAAAGAGGACGCCGCTCCTCATGAATTTCATGATCGCGACATCCTCCGTTGTGCATCTGTCCCGCCGGATTATTTCAGGGTAACCTTTGCTCCCTCTGCCTCCAGCTTTGTCTTCAGCTCCTCAGCGTCAGCCTTGGAAGCGCCCTCTTTGATTACCTTGGGAGCGCCGTCAACTACTTCCTTGGCTTCCTTCAGGCCAAGACCGGTAGCCTCACGTACAACCTTGATAACCTTAACCTTGTTGGGGCCAACCTCAGTCAGCTCAACATCGAACTCGTCCTTCTCCTCAGCTGCCTCAGCTGCGCCGGCACCGGCTGCGGCTACAACAACGCCTGCTGCTGCAGATACGCCAAACTCTTCCTCACAAGCCTTTACCAGCTCGTTCAGCTCTAATACGGATAACTCTTTGATCGCTTCGATAAACTCAGCAGTGGTCAGTTTTGCCATTTCATTTTCCTCCTGATTTTCAAATTTGTTTTACGTTTCTTTCCGGGTTCACCCGGCCATCTTCCAATGATCTGTCTTATGCCTCAGCGCCCTTGGACTCTGCGATCTGATTAAGAACACGAGCCAGGTTGGCGATGGGTGACTGGATGCTTCCAAGCAGTTTGCCAAGAAGTTCTTCTCTGGACGGAACAGACGCCAGAGCATTCACGCCCTTCTCGTCATAGTAGCTGCCCTCAACCACGCCTGCAATCATCTTCAGCGTGGGAACCGTCTTTGCGTATTTCGCAATAATTCTGGCGGGAGCCGTAGCATCGTCCTTGGAAATGGCGATGGCGTTGGGTCCTTCCAGATGCTCGCAAAGCGGCTCGTACTCAGTTCCCTTAAAAGCGAAATTCATCATCGTGTTTTTGTACACTTTGTAAACCACGCCGGCTTCTCTGAGTTCTTTACGCAGCGCAGTGTCCGCAGCCACATCAATTCCGCAGTAGCTGACAAGAACCACAGACTGAGCATCCTTCACGTTTGCGGAAATCTCTTCCACAATCGGTTTCTTCAGTTCAACTTTTGCCATGAATGGTGCACCTCCTTATAGATTTGTGTACCGCCGCAAAATAAAAATCCTCTCTGTCCGCACAGACAGAGAGGATCTCATTTCTTTGAAAAGATAGGTTCTCCTCGGCAGGCGTTTTCTCCTTATGCCTCGCGGCACCTGCTGTCTTCGGCAGTCATCCTGTTTAAGATAGCACATACCGGGGAGAATGTCAAATACTTTTTTAAACCAGTTTTACCGGGTTCAGCTTAACGCCCGGGCCCATGGTGGGAGCGATGGTTACGCTTCTCAGGTACTGTCCCTTCAGGGCGGCGGGTTTCGCTTTAATAATTGCCTCCATAAGCGTCTGGAAGTTGTCCGTCAACTGCTCCTCTGTGAAAGAAGCTTTTCCGATTGGCACGTGGATAATGTTTGTCTTGTCCAATCTGTATTCAATCTTACCGGCTTTGATATCGTTTACGGCTTTGGTTACATCCATGGTAACGGTACCGGCCTTGGGGTTGGGCATCAGTCCCTTGGGTCCAAGGATACGGCCCAGACGTCCCACAACGCCCATCATATCGGGAGTTGCCACTACCACGTCGAAATCCAGCCATCCTTCGTTCTGGATCTTCGGTACCAGCTCCTCAGCGCCCACATACTCAGCGCCTGCGGCCAGAGCCTCGTCAGCCTTGGCGTTCTTGGCGAACACCAGTACCCGCACCTGCTTGCCGGTTCCGTGGGGAAGCACTACAGCGCCGCGGATCTGCTGATCAGCGTGACGGCCGTCGCATCCGGTTCTGATATGAACTTCGATTGTCTCATCAAATTTTGCTACAGCTGATTTCTTAACCAGGCTGATCGCCTCGTTTACATCATAGAGGGTCGCGCGGTTGATTGCCTTTGCAGCCTCTACGTATCTCTTACCTCTTTTCATATTAAATAACCTCCTGGTGGTATTTGCGGGATTTACCCTCCCACTGTACTGTTCCTTTTACGTTTTCCATATTCCGGGCGGATTAATCTTCCACCACGATGCCCATGCTTCTGGCAGTACCGGCGATCATGCTCATAGCCGCCTCGATGCTTCCGGCATTCAGATCCGGCATCTTCATCTCCGCGATCTCGCGAACCTTATCCTTGGAGATGGTAGCTACCTTCGTCTTGTTGGGCACTCCGGAACCGGACTTCAGGTTGCAGGCCTTCTTCAGAAGAACTGCTGCCGGCGGAGTCTTGGTGATGAAGCTGAAGCTTCTGTCCGCGTAAACGGTGATTACTACGGGAATGATCAGGTCACCCTTATCAGCCGTTCTGGCGTTGAACTCCTTTGTAAACTGAACAATATTTACTCCGTGCTGACCCAGGGCAGGACCAACTGGGGGGGCCGGAGTTGCTTTGCCAGCCGGGATCTGTAATTTAATATATCCTGTTACTTTCTTTGCCATATTTCATGACCTCCTTGTGGTATTAGCGGGGGTTTCCCTCCCACTTCCGCGGCAAATCTGCGCGGTCTCTGTTTAGTTACATCTTTCTGATTTCTGTAAAACTGATTTCCACCGGTGTTTCCCGGCCAAACAGCTCAACATTGATTGTGACGCTCTGCTTGCTCTGGTTGATGGACTGGATCACACCCACCGTATCTTTCCACACGCCGCCTACCACATTTACTGTGTCGCCCACCTGGAACTCCACCTCAATGTTGGCAGCCTGGATGCCCAGATTAAACATCTCTGTCTCCGTCAGAGGAACCGGTTTTGATCCCGGACCAACAAATCCTGTCACTCCCCTGGTATTTCTTACCACATACCAGGTATCGTCATTCATGACCATGTTCAGGAGGACATAACCCGGGAACATTTTCTTCTGAACCGTTTTTCTGACGCCGTTTTTCAGTTCCACCACATCCTGCAGGGGAACCCGGACCTCCAGTATCTGATCCTCCAGATGTCTGTTCTCTATCGTTTTCTCAATGTTGGCCTTCACCTTATTCTCATAGCCTGAATAGGTATGCACCACATACCAGCATGCCTCTGCCATACAATCCACCTTTGTCTTTCTGAACTAGAAATGAATGTTTACCAGGAAATCCACGCCGTGCTGAACGATAAAGTCCAGAAGGGCGATGATCACTCCGAGCACTACAGAAACAACAACAACGGCTATTGTCTGTTTTTGAATGTCGTGTCTTGAGGGCCAGATGATCTTGCGGAATTCCGCCTTCAGCCCGTCAAGCCAGCTCTTTTTGGGGGTACTTTCTGCTTTTCCCATACAATTCGCTCCCTTTGCCCGAACCTGATCTTATTTGGTTTCCTTGTGCATTGTGTGTCTCTTGCAGAAACGGCAATACTTTTTGGTTTCCATTCTGTCAGGATGAGTCTTCTTGTCCTTCGTCGTGTTGTAATTACGCTGCTTGCATTCCGTACATGCCAATGTAATTCTTGTACGCACAACTTCCACCTCGCTTCCTTAATTTTTGTTTTCGATGCGCCTGCGGCCCGCTTATTAACCGCAGATTTTCAGGCATAAAAAAAAAGCCTGCTTCCATACGCCCGAACAGTATAGCACAGTCCGGGCGTGAAAGTCAAGCTGTTTAGCGAATATTCAGGCTTTTCGAAAGATTTTCTTCAGATTTCCTTATAATCTGCCCAATCCTCTTGTCAATTCCCGTTCCCTCAGTGTAATATGTATCGGAAAGGCTTCGCGGACAGCGTCTCCGTCCGCAGACAGCCGCACAGCAAGGAGGGACACACATATGCTGCAATGCAATGACCTGGTAAAAAGCTACCGCAAAAAGAATGCGGTAAATCATCTGAGCCTGAACCTGGAAGCAGGGAAAATATACGCGCTGCTGGGGCCTAACGGCAGCGGAAAAACCACCCTGATGAAAATGATCGCCGGTCTGGTCAAACCCACCGCCGGCAGTATTCTCTTTGAGGGAAAGCCTGTGGGCATAGCTTCCAAAGCCCGCATCGCCTATATGCCCACGGAGGCCTTCTTCTATTCCTACATGACGGGGCGTGACGCGGGAAAATACTACCGGGATTTTTTCAAAGATTTTCACATGGAGCGGTACGCCCGGTACCTGGAGGAGATGGAACTGGATCCTTCTCAGAAAATTTCCAAAATGTCCTCCGGCATGATGGCCAAGCTGAAGATCGCTCTGACCCTCTCCCGGGACGCCCGGCTGATCATGCTGGACGAGCCCTTAAACGGTATTGACCTGATCACCCGGGAGAAAATCGTGGAGGCCGTCACCCATTCCTTCACTCCCGGCAAAACCTTTGTCCTGTCCAGCCATCTGGTAGAGGAACTGGAAAAAATCATCCATCACGCCTTCTTTATCCGAAACGGGGAACTGGTGCTGGAAGGAAGCCTGGACGATCTGCACCGCGAACAGGGAAAAACCATTGTAGATTTATATAAGGAAATTTATGCCTGACAATAAAAGGAGAACACCATGCTGAAACTGATGAAATATGAATTTAGAAAAAACAGGACCGCCCTCCTTGTGATAGGCAGCGGTCTTCTGCTCCTGCAGCTCTATTACATGTTCGGCTGCTTTACGGAAAGCGACACTCACCTGGGGGCCAGCGCCGCGCTGCTGATCCTCTGGTCGGTAGTCTGCTTTTTTACTGTGTTTATTCTGGCTGTCACCAATTATTCCCGGGAGCTGAACTCCAAAAGCAGCTACCTGATTTTTATGACGCCCAACACAAGCTTTTCCATTATTTTTTCCAAAATGCTGACTATCCTGCTGATGGGAACCGCCATTGCCCTTGTCTTCGGGGCGCTGACCATCCTGGACATAGAACTGCTCCACATCCGGTTTCCTGAAATGCGGGATTTTATCACTCTGTTCAATCTTTTTCTGGAAGATATGGATATCCACGCGGGCCAGGCCCTGCTGGGGGCTTTTTCCTGGATTCTGATTTTTCTGGTGGACTTTTTCTCTGCCGTCTCCGTGGCGTATCTGTCCATCACCCTGTCTGCTACCTATCTGCAGAACAGCCGCATAAAGGGCCTTATCAGCGTAGCTGTCTTTTTGCTGGCCACTTTTGTGCTGAACCGGCTGGCCGGCCTGCTGCCGCTGCTCTATGAACAGCCCCGGAACATGACGGAAAGCTTTCTGGCAGTCCTTCCCGTCACCGCCTTCAATCTGGCGGTTCTGGTACTGTGCATTTTTATCTGCGGAAAACTGCTGGACAAAAAGCTGTCCCTGTAATGGTGCAGGCCGGCTTCTCCCGGGGAACCGCCTTATTTCTGGGAATAGGCGGCTTTTGCCGATACGCCCTCCAGGCTGCCCAGGCTGCCTGTGAGGGCGTTTATGATATCCTGGGGCGCATCCATGGCCACACTGATCAGGTTCAGCTGCTTTTTCGGGTAGGGAATTCCCATTCGGCCGATGATATAAGGGCCATACTGATGAAGGAGCCGGTTGATAGCCTCCGCCTGCTCCGGGTCTTCCACAATCATACTGATCACCGCAATTCTGGTTTCCATCACAATCTCCTTTCCTGCTCTTCTGCAACAAAAAAGAGACTCCTTAACGGAATCTCTCTTTTTGTAAAGCTGCTGACGGGAATCGGACCCGTGACCTCCACATTACCAATGTGACGCTCTACCGACTGAGCCACAGCAGCCTGTGCGGTTGACCCGCTACGAGTAGAAATGTTACCACATCATGCCGCCGTTGTCAACCACTAATTCTGAAATTTTTCCAGATCTTCGTTCTTTCCGATTACATACAGAAGGGTGTCCTTCTGCAGCGCCGCCCTGGGGTCGATCTGCATGATCATCTCGTCTCCCCGCTTCATGCCCACCACGTTAAAGCCATGCTCATTGCGCAGATCCAGTTCCACCAGGGTTTTCCCCTCCCACTCAGGAGGCATGATCAGTTCCACCAGGGAATACTCAGAGGACAGGGCGATCCAGTCCATAAAATCCTGGGCCGCAATGTATCTGCCGATGCGCTCTCCCATCTCCTGCTCCGGATAAACCACCTTGTCCACCCCGATTCGCTTCAGGATGCGCCCGTGAATCTCATTTTTGGCTCTGGCCACCACATAGCCCACCTTCATCTCCACGCAGGACATGGCGGCCACAATGCTGGCCTCCATCTGGTCCGCCATGGTAATCACGGCGCCGTCCATATGCTTTAAGTCCAGCTCCGCCACCGCGTCCGGATCTTCCACATCCAGGGCCATGGCATAGCTGACCTCATCGGCAATCATCTGGATCTTTTCCGGATCCCGGTCCACCGCCGTCACCTGGCAGCCGGCCTTTTCCAGGGCCCTTGCCACGCTGGAGCCAAACCGGTTTACGCCGAATACTACATACCGTTTTTTCATACCCGTCTCCCCTTTACCGTCCCATCCTCTGCCGGAGGATCTCATAAGCCAGCACGCCGGCCGCCACGGAGGCGTTCAGGGAATCGATCTCCCCTTTCATGGGGATGGACGCAGTAAAATCGCACTTTTCCTTTACCAGCCGGCTGACGCCGCTGCCCTCATTGCCGATCACCAGACCGATGGGGCCCTTCAGGTCCAGATCATATATCATCTGCCCTTCCATATCCGCGCACACAAACCAGAGCCCTTCTTTCTTCAGCTCGTCAATGGCCGCGCCCAGATTGGTTACCTTGGCAACCGGCGTATAATTAAGCGCTCCCGCGGAAGTTCTGGCCACCACAGCGGTAAGCCCCGCCGCCCGGCGTTTGGGGATAATCACGCCGTGGGCCCCCGCCAGGTTGGCGGTTCGGATAATGGCTCCCAGGTTGTGGGGATCCTCAATATTATCCAGCAGGATCAGGAAGGGGGGCTCCCCTTTCTGTCTGGCCGCCTCCAGCATGTCTTCTATTTCTCCGTAGCCGTAGGCCGCGGCCTGGGCAATCACCCCCTGGTGATGGCCTGTTCCGGAGAGCTGGTCCAGCCGCTCTTTTTTTACACGGTTCACAATCGTATCCTGCTTTCTGGCTTCTCTCAGGATGGAGAGAACCGGGCCGTCCTGCAGTCCCTCCTGCACAAACAGCTTGTCAATCGTTTTTCCTGACCGGAACGCCTCCAATACCGCGTTCCTACCCTCTATCATCTGCTCTTCACAGCCCATATCCGCTTTCCTCCAGTCCAAGTTTCACCAGATCGATCATCCGCCGGTAATCCCCCTTCAGATACAGGTATCCCAGCAGCGCCTCAAATCCCGTAGCCTCCAGATACTCCCGCCTGTCCGCGTTTTTCGCCGTGTGGGCGGGCTTGGAATTTTTCCCCCGGCGGTAAACGCCTTCCTCCTGGGGGGTAAGATGGGGCAGCAGCTTTTCCGCGATCCTGGCCTGGGCGCCTGCCCGCACCAGACGGCTGGCTCCCCCGTGGAGCCTGGCGGTTTGGGTGTTTCCCTGCTTTACCAGCACGGTGCGGATCAGCAGATCATACACCGAATCTCCGATGTAGGCCAGGGTCAGCGGCGAATACTGCTCCCAGTCTCTTTCCGGGAGAGAAAAGGTTTCCTTCAGGTATTCCTCCCAGGACAGAGTCTCCTCAGGCGTTACACCCTTTTCCATTTTACGCCCTCTCTCGTATCCAGAAGTTCAATGCCCATATCCAGCAGCCTGGCCCGGATCTCATCCGCTCTGGCAAAGTCCTTTGCCTTTCTGGCCGCCTGACGCTCTTCAATCATCTTTTCAATATCCGCTTCCAGAACCTCTTCTTTTTTCTCCAGAATCAATCCCAGAATATCGCCCAGCTTCAGGATTTCCTCCCGCACCGCCTTGATAAAAGCCGCGGAATTTTCTCCCGACACACGGGTGTTGGCAAATTTTACCAGTTCAAAAATCACAGAGATGGCGTCCGCCGTATTCAGGTCGTCATCCATGGCTTCATCAAACTTTGTCTCAAAAGCCTTCACTTCCTCCAGCGCCTTCTGCTCCTCACCGGTCATCTCCTTTGTCCCGGCGTTCTCCTGCAGGAATTTCAGATTGTCCACCGCGTTCACAATCCGCTCCAGGGCGTTTTTCGAAGCCTCCATCAGCTCGGCGCTGAAATTTAAGGGGCTTCTGTAATGGGCGCTGAGCATAAAGAACCGCAGCACCTGCAGATCGTATTTCTCCTTGATATCCCGCACCGTAAAGAAATTCCCCAGCGACTTGGACATCTTTTTATTGTCGATATTCAGGAACGCGTTGTGGAGCCAGTACCGGGCAAAGGGCTTTCCGTTGCAGCATTCGCTCTGAGCGATCTCATTTTCATGATGAGGGAACACCAGGTCCTCGCCGCCGGCATGGATGTCGATCTCTTCCCCCAGATATTTTTTCGCCATCACGGAGCACTCAATATGCCAGCCGGGACGGCCCTGGCTCCAGGGGGACTCCCAGTAGGGCTCTCCTTCCTTTTTCGGTTTCCACAGAACGAAATCCAGGGGATCCTCCTTCTGCTCCTCTCCGGTCACCAGCAGGGAACGGTTTCCGCCCCGCAGATCATCCAGATTCTTGTGGGAAAGCTTGCCGTACTCCTTAAACTTCCTGGTCCGGAAGTACACGGTTCCTTCCACATCGTAGGCATAGCCCTTCTCGATCAGCGCGGAGATCATCTCGATCATCCCCGGGATCTCCCGGGTAGCCAGAGGATGGGTGGTGGCGGGACGCACATTCATATCCGCCATATCCTTTTTGCACTCCTCGATGTAACGGCTGGCCACTTCCTGGGCGCTGATGCCCTCCTCGTTGGCTTTGGCGATGATCTTATCGTCCACGTCCGTAAAATTGGACACATAATTGACCTCATATCCCCGGTGTTCCATATACCTTCTCGCCGTATCGAACACAATCATGGGCCTGGCGTTTCCGATGTGAATCAGATTGTACACTGTGGGACCGCACACATACATGGAAACCTTCCCCGGCACCAGGGGGACAAATTCTTCTTTTTTCTTTGTCAGGGTATTATAAAATTTCATCTGTTTCTCACCTTTCCATTGTCGCTGTCTTTAGTCTATGCAATCTGCCCTTCTTTGTCAACGTTTTTCCCTACACCACCTGGCAGATCAGGGCGTTGGCGAAAGGCTCCTCTCCCTCTCCTCCCGTCCGGGCAAGGAAGCTTTTCCGGTTCACGATCCGGGCCATCATGGGCGGAAATTTTTCTTTCTCGGTACACCGGGCAAAACAGGGCCCCTCTTTGTCAAAGCAGATCCGCAGTTCTCCGCCCGAAGCCTCCTGCTGTTCCTGCAGATCCCGGTAATACCCGGCTGAGCGCAGGTCGAACAGAGAAAACTGTCTGCTCAGGGCATCGTTTACCCGCCGGGAAAGCTGCCCCAGCGTTTCATCCGTACATTTTTCAGCCGGGAGGACTGTCCGGATTTCTCCTGCCGGCGCCGCATCCTCCTCCCAGCGCCAGGGCCAGGCCCGCCTGAAACCGTAGGGCGTGTAAATCGCTTCCGCGGCCGGCATCAGAAAGGTAAAAGGTTCCCCCCTTCTGTCCATCTCTTCCAGAGCCATCCCGAGAAGCTTGCCCATAATGCCCTGTCCCCGGTATGCCTCCTCTGTAGCCACTGCCACAATATAGGAGAGGGTCAGTTCCTCTCCCTGCCAGCTCACCCGACAGGGATTCAAATGAACCATCCCGTGGATGCCTTTTTCATCCACGGCCGCGTATATCTCATTTACGGAAGCTCTTCTTCTATAATAATAGTCCACGAACCGGGGCGGATCCTCCGTGAATACCGTCTCATACAGTTTTCTTGTCAGAATGCGCTCTTCCGGTTCCAGCCGGCCAAGCTGCAGGCCCTTCCACTCTTCCTGCGCTTTCATGCTTCCTGCCGTCCTTCCGCTTCCGGGTTCCGCTTTCTGCACCCGGCGCATTCCGCGCATCCTCTGCCGTCCCACATGGCGTCCGAAGAAATCAGATCCATCAGGGGCAGCAGCAGGCAGACTGCCTGGGAGGCGATTCCCTCCCCGCTGCCGGTAAAGCCCAGCCCTTCCTCCGTGGTAGCCTTGATGCTTACCTGGTTCGTCTCAATGCCAAGAGCCCTGGCCACATTTTCCCGCATCCGAGGCAGATGGGGCATCATCTTCGGCCTCTGGGCAATAATAGTGGCGTCAATATTCTCAATCACATAGTTGTGCTCCTCCAGCAGCTTCCCCACATGTTCCAGCAGGGCGATGCTGGAAATCCCCTCGTACCGGGGATCTGTGTCAGGGAAATGCTGGCCGATGTCCCCCAGCGCCGCCGCTCCCAGCAGGGCGTCCATAATGGCGTGAACCACCACGTCCGCGTCCGAATGGCCCAGCAGCCCTTTCTCCCAGGGGATCTTCACGCCCCCCAAAATCAGATCTCTTCCCTCTGTCAGTCTGTGCACGTCATATCCCAGTCCAACTCTCATGGTTCGTTCCTTTCTTTTTCTGTATTCGTTCTGTCTCTGTCTGATGCTACTACTATACCACGGATCGGGCAGGAAAATCACGATTTTTATTTACTAACCCTTTCCAATCCGGTATACTGAGCGTACAGACAGACAACTTAAACCTTTATGCTATTCGGGAAAAGGAGCCCGCAGCCGCTATGAAACAACATGACATAAAAAAATACTTTTCTGTTCTGCTGGCTATTATGATTGCCATTCTGGCCGGATGCCTGGTGATCCTGCTGGTATTTCGCACTCAGCTTCTGGTAAACGGCGCAGCCAGAATTTTATCCATTCTGATGCCTTTTATCTACGGGGCGGTGATTGCCTATCTGCTTCATCCCCTGTGCCGGTTTCTGGAACGGCGGCTTCTTTCTCTTACGAGAAAAATCAGAGGCCATGACTGTCCGGGGATCACCAGGATGCTCAGCATCCTGCTGTCCATGGCCATCATTCTGGCTGTGATTACCCTGCTGATTATTATTGTGATCCCCCAGATCATCGCCAGCATCAGCAGTATCCTGAACCGCCTGCCCGGCGTTATGGCTGATTTCCAGTCCTGGCTGATCACCCTGGATCAGAGCGACGCCAGCCATGAGCTGGTGGTTTACATCAACCAGATTGCCACCACCCTGACCAATCATCTCCAGCATTACCTGGAGACGGATCTGCTGCCGGATATGCAGACAGCCATCACGGAGATTACCTCCAGTTTTCTGAATCTGTTTCAGGTGATCAAAAACTTCGGTATCGGCTGTATTGTAGCCGCCTATTTTCTGGGCAGCTGGGAAAAATTCATCGGACAGGCCAAGCTGGTGATTTACAGCCTGTTCTCCCGGCAGACCGCAGACTGGATCCGGGCAGAAGCCCATTTTGCCAACCGGATGTTCAACGGATTTCTGGTAGGCACACTGTTGGATTCCTGCCTGATCGGCTTCATCTGCTTCCTGTTTACCTCCATTGCCGGCACACCCTACGGGATGCTGATCAGCATTATTGTGGGATTCACCAACATGATCCCCTTTTTCGGGCCTTATCTGGGACTCATCCCCTCCGCCCTGCTGATCCTCACCGTCAGTCCCTCCGCCTGCCTGATCTTTGTGATCTTTATCATTGTGCTGCAGCAGATAGACGGCAACATTATTGCCCCCAGGATTCTGGGAAACAAGGTAGGGCTCTCCGGCTTCTGGGTTTTATTTGCCATCCTGTTTTTCGGCTCCCTGTGGGGCCTGCCCGGAATGCTGGTGGGCGTTCCCCTCTTTGCCGTGATCTATGACCTGCTAGAACGCATGGTGCGGACAGGCCTTGTAAAAAGAGGCCATACCGGCGTGCTGGAAGATTATCAGAGCCGTTTCCCGGAG
>DVOS01000068.1 GCA_018713435.1 Candidatus Merdiplasma excrementigallinarum | reverse complement strand
TTCCAGCATTTGTTCAAAACTTAAATCTGGCATTGTTTTGAAACCTCCTCAATCAAATTATTTGGGGTCGATGCCCCTGCTGTAATACCTACGCAACCCCTGGATGGCAATAGCCGTAAATCCAAATCACCGAGTGTCTGTATATAGTAAGTATTTTCACATTCTTGTCTGCATATTTCAAATAACTTCTGCGTGTTTGAACTGTGTTTCCCGCCAATCACAATCATGGCGTCGGCCTTCCGGGCAATTTCCCTGGCCTCTGTCTGCCGTTCTTCCGTTGCATTACATATCGTATTCAAAATATCAGGATTATCATATCGCATTTCAGAAATAATTTCAACCAATTTATCAAATTTCTTGTAATTAAATGTCGTCTGGCTAACGATACACAGAGGTTTTCCCTTCTGAGGGCGGAATTTTTTTGCCTCCTCCTCTGTCTCAATCACCGTTACCGGCGAGCTGGACCACCCTCTGATCCCCTCCACCTCCGGGTGGGCGGCGCTGCCGATAATCACAATCTGAAAGCCCTCCCCGCTTTTCTTTTTCACAATATTGTGGATTTTTTTGACGAAGGGACAGGTGGCGTCCACCAGGCAGAGCCCCTGTTCCTGAATCTTCCGGCAGATCCGCTCCGGCACGCCGTGGGAGCGGATAATCACCGTCCCCTCCCGGATCTGTTCCAGCTCCTCCTCCTTCCAGATAATGCCGGCTCCCTTTTCTTCCAGGTCCCGCACCACCTCTTCATTGTGGATAATCGGGCCGTAGGTGTAAATAGGCTTTTGTCCCTTTTCCACCTGCTCATAAACCAGATCCACCGCCCGGCGCACGCCAAAGCAGAACCCCGCCGTCTTTGCTACAACAACTTCCATCCGTTTCCTCCCCCGCTTTTACTGCCGTTCCCGGGCCAGGGCTACGATGCGCTCCACCACTTCCTGTATGGTCATGTGGGAGGTATCCACCAGAACCGCGTCCCGGGCCTGTTTTAAAGGCGCCGTCTCCCGGTGCATATCCCGGTAGTCCCGTTCTTTCATATCTTTTTCGATCTCCTCCAGACTGCAGGCTTCTCCCTTCTGCCGCAGCTCCAGGTACCTTCTCTCGGCCCGGGCCCTGGTGCTGGCCGTCAGATAAATTTTAAGCTGCGCCTGGGGCAAAATTCTGGTCCCGATGTCTCTGCCGTCCATGATCACGTCCCGGCTGGCCGCCAGGGAGCGCTGCATCAGCAGAAGCTTTTCCCGTACCGCCGGTTTGGCGGAAGAAATGCTGGCCATCCTGCTTACTTCCTCTGTCCGGATCAGCCCCGTTACATTCTCTCCGTTTAGCAGCATCTGCTGCGCGCCCGCCTCATAGGCCATCTCCACCTGAATCTCCTCCAGAGCCTGTCCCAGCTGCCCTTCATCTTCGCAGTCCGTATGCTTCCGCAGCAGTCCCAGCGCTATGGTGCGGTACATGGCGCCGGTATCCACGTAAATAAAGCCCAGCTCCTTTGCCGCCAGTTTCGCAATCGTGCTTTTTCCCGCTCCCGCAGGTCCGTCAATCGCAATGTTAAAACTCACGTTTCATCCTCCCTCATTCCTCATTCTCTGATTTTGCCGCGGCGCAGCCCGCCGCATAGCCGGTGGACCAGGCAATCTGCAGATTAAAGCCTCCTGTCACCGCATCCACATCCAGCACCTCGCCCGCAAAATAAAGGCCCCTGACCAGTCTGGATTCCATGGTGGAAGGATTCACCTCTTTTACTGAAATCCCTCCCCTGGTAATCACCGCCTCCCTGTATCCCCGCAGGCCGGTAATGGTAAGGCCAAAAGATTTGATCGCATCCGTCAGCTTCTGCCTCTCCTGCCTGGATATATCATGGACCGCCTTCTGGGGATCGATGCCGCTTCGCCGGATGATAACCGGTATCATTTTAGCGGGAAGCAGCGCTCCCAGGGCGTTTTTAAACTGCCGGTTTTTATTTTCCTCAAAATCCCGCAGGATCCTTCCGTCCAGCCGTTCCCTCTCCAGGGCCGGCTTCAGGTCGATCTTCATATCCAGGGGGCCTTTTTTCAGTTCCTTCTGGATCCTGCTGCTGGCGCTTAAGATCAGAGGGCCCGTCACCCCGAAATGGGTAAACATCATCTCCCCGAAATCCCGGAACAGCTGCTTTTTCCCCCGGCTCACCGTCACCTCCACGTTTTTCAGGGAGAGCCCCTGCATGGCGGCCGCGTCCTCCTCCTGCACCGTCAGGGGAACCAGGGACGGGGACAGCTCTGTCACCGAATGGCCCGCTTCCCTGGCGAACCGGTAGCCGTCCCCCGTAGAACCCGTGGACGGATAGGAGAGGCCCCCGGTGGCCACAATCACCCGGTCGGCGCAGAAAGAGGTGCCGTCCTTAAGACGCAGCCCCGCCGCCCCGGGCAGTTCCCCCTCTTTTCCTCCCGCAAGGAGCAGCCCCTCTACTTCCCGGTTCAGATGCACCTTCACGCCGCTTTTTTTCATCTCCCCGGCCAGAGCCCCGATTACGTCGGAGGCATGATCGGATACGGGAAACACCCGGTTTCCCCGCTCTGTCTTTACAGGCATCCCCGCCTCCTCAAAAAAACGGATCGCGTCCCGGTTTGTAAAGCCGTAAAAGGCGCTGTAGAGAAATTTCCGGTTGCTGCACACCGCTTCCAGCAGTTCTTCCATCTCGCAGTCATTGGTCAGATTGCAGCGTCCCTTGCCCGTTATATAGAGTTTCTTGCCCAGCTTTTCATTTTTTTCAAACAGATCCACCTGACAGCCGCTTCTGGCTGCCGCCGCTGCCGCAAACATTCCGGAGGCTCCGCCTCCCACAACCGCCACTCTGTTCATACCGTCTGATCCCTTTCCTGTTCCTTCTCCTCTTTCATTCCGGCATTCCCGGCGGTCTGCAGTCGGTTCTGGCTGCCGTCCGCGTACTCCAGCTCAAACCAGAATTCCACACCGTCCTCCCGATTCCGGACTCCGTATTTCTGGTGGAAGGAATCCATAATGGCTTTTACAATGGACAGTCCCACGCCGCTTCCGCCGTATTCCCGGGTTCTGGCTTTATCCACCTTGTAAAATTTGATCCAGATCCGGTCCAGATCCTCTTCCGGAATGGGCTGCCCTGTATTAAACACGCAGGTACGCACCGTATTATCCCGTATCTGGGTCCGGATCTCAATTTTTCTTTCTCCGTCCAGATGGTTCAGGGCGTTGCTCAGGTAATTGGTCAGCACTTCCTCCACCTTGAACTCATCTCCCCACACATGGATGCTGTTCTCTCCTCTGTAAACAAGATCCGCTTCCTTCTGGTCCGCCAGGATCTGAAGGGACTGAATCTTGCCCCGTATCAGCTGCACCAGGTCAAAGCGCTCCATTTCCACCTGATCGCTGCCAAACTCCAGTTCATTCAGGTTCAGCAGCTCTTTCACCAGCTCATTCATCTTGCCCGCTTCGTCCATAATCACGTCGCAGTAAAAATCCCGGCTCTCCGCGTCGTCGTTGATGCACTCCTTCAGGCCCTCCGCGTAGCCCTGTATCAGAGCCAGGGGGGTCTTCAGCTCATGGGATACGTTGGAGAGAAATTCCTTGCGCATCTCATCAATCTTCGTCTTTTTCTCAATGTCCCGCTGCAGCTGGTTGTTGGCGGATTTCAGCTGGGAAATGGTTCTCTCCAGAGTCTCGGACATCCGGTTAAAGTGTTCTCCCAGCTGCCCGATCTCATTTTTTCCGCCGCTGGTATACTTGGCATCAAAGTCCAGGCTGGCCATGCGGCCGGACAGGTCCGTCAGCTCCCGGATGGGTCTGGCAATCTTTTTGGAGAGCCACCAGATCAGCACAAAGCTGACCAGCACAATCAGTATGCTGACGTACATGATAAATTCGCTGGAAATTCCCACATTCATCCGGATACTGTCCATGGGAATCCGCATCATAAAATAGTAGCCGCAGGTCAGCGTTCCCCAGATCTCCAGGTAGTCCATCTCCATCCGCTGGTCCGCCTTTTTCTGGATGGTATAGCGGTCCGTAGTCAGCAGCACCTGGGCGTCATCGTCAATCCCCATAGTATAGCCGAACAGGCGGCCCTGCATGACGGAAATCCCGTCATCCACGCTGCCGTCCGTGCTTCCCGTCACCAGCTTCGCCTGGTAGCTCTGATCCACCACCACCATGGAAATATTGTTGGTTTTGCACAGATCCGAAAAATCCGACTTGAAGTAGGCCATGTCAATCAGCGTATCCGTGATGTGGCTGTCCATTCCCTCATAGGCTTTCGTCAGGGTTCTCTGCAGTCTCGCCACATAATATTTTTCCATAAATATGTTGTTGACCACCAGATTCGCCGCCAGCACCAGGGCCATCAGGCCGATAAAAATTCCCGCCATCTCCTTGGCAATGGAACGTCTCATTCGCTCACCTCAAATTTATATCCCATCCCCCAGATGGTTTTAATATAATCTCCCCGCTCACCCAGCTTGCTGCGCAGCTTCTTCACATGGGTGTCAATGGTTCTGGCGTCTCCGAAATAATCGTAGTTCCAGACGCTGTTGAGAATCTTTTCACGGGAGAGGGCAATGCCCTGGTTCTCCACAAAATACGTGAGCAGTTCAAATTCCTTATAGCTTAACTCCACAGGTTTTCCGTCAATGAGCACCTGATGGGCGGCCTTATTGATCTCAATGGCTCCCGCCCGCAGCACCTCCTCCGGATTTATGGCGTTGGTCCTGCGCAGAATGGCCTCCACTCTGGCTACCAGAATCTTGGGACTGAAGGGCTTGGAAATATATTCATCCACCCCCAGTTCAAATCCCAGCAGTTCATCCCGTTCGTCACTCTTGGCCGTCAGCATGATAATCGGTACTTTGGAGTATTTCCGTATCTCCCTGCACACCTGCCAGCCGTCCATCTTGGGCATCATCACATCCAGGATCACCAGGGCAATATCCTTCGTGTCAAAAAAAACGTCGATGGCTTCCGCCCCGTCTCCCGCTTCCAGCACCTCAAAATCCTTTTTTACCAGGAAATCTCGTACCAGCTTGCGCATCCTGCTCTCGTCATCCACTACCAGTATCTTCAACGCATCCATTCCGCCTTCTCCTTTCTGTCATCCTGTGCAATATCCTGAAACTGATCAATTTTATTCTTTATGTTCTGCATCTTCCGGTCCGTCTGGGCGATAATCTCCGCCGCCTCATACAGTTCCCGGCTGATTTCCTCGATCCCTTCCATATTCTCAATATTTTTCTTGTAGCGGATCTGATGCTCCAGGCTGGCCCAGAAGTTCATGGCGATGGTCCGGATCTGGATCTCCACCTTCATGATCTGCTTGCTGCGGGAGAAAAACACCGGCACTTCCACAATCATATGATAACTTCTGTACCCGTTATCCTTGGGAGTGCGGATATAATCCTTCGTCTCGATCACCCGCAGGTCGTCCTGCTTGGCCACCATCCTGACAATATCGTAGATATCGTCAATGAAATTGCAGATGATCCGGATGCCGGCCACATCATTCAGATTTCTGGAAATATTTTTTACGCTGACCGTCAGCCCGTCCCTGTGCAGCTTCCGGTAAATGCTCATGGGGCTTTTAATCCGGCTCTCGATGCTGGAGATGGGATTGCGCCTGTAGCGGACGGAAAATTCCCGGTCCAGAATCTCCAGCTTCGTCTGCACCTCCTTGATGGCACACTCATACATCATCATCAGTTCTTCAAACTGCTTTGTCTCCGCGAAAAAATCGTCTCTGTCCTGTTCTGCCATATCGTCACCTTATCTATCTGCACAAAAAGGGTGTCCCAGAAAGCCATCTGACGGCTTTGTGAGATACCCTCTTTCCATTTCCCGTTTTCCCTTTCAGGTATTGCTTTAATGGAGTAGACGGGAATCGAACCCGTGTCCGAAAGCCTATCCCCTGTCCTTCTACTATCATAGTCAGTTATTTAAGATTCCCTCCGGCAGCCGGGAACTGACACCTGACTGCTTTCGGTAGCTTCATGATACGCCCATATGCGCAAAGCTTTGCATACGTCGTTTCCTGCATAGTCGATGCCTGAATCTTAAAGTGCAGGTGCTCTAAGTCAGACAGCTGCCATTAGGCAGCGATTGCTAAATTATCTTCAGCGTTTATATTTAGGTTTGCGATTTGACGCATCGCCTGCGGATAGCTTCTCCAGCTTCAAAGCCCCCGTCGAAACCTTTACTACCCCTCATGCAAGGTGCAAAGACCGCCAAAGACTTCTTACACTCCCTAACACTATAATCCATTCCTGCCGGGTTTGTCAATCCTATTTCCCCCTCAGCCCAGATTTCTTACCTTAAACTCCTTCTCCGCCTCTCTGCGCATATCCTTTTTGGCAATATCCTGCCGCTTGTCATACAGCTTCTTTCCTCTGGCAAGCCCCACTTCCACCTTGGCCAGGCTTCCCTTAAAATATACCCGCAGAGGCACCAGGGTATACCCCTTCTCCCGGATTTTTCCCCCGATTTTATGAATCTCGTACCGGTGCAGCAAAAGCTTCCTGGTTCTGAGGGGATCCTTGTTGAAGATATTTCCTTTCTCATAGGGGCTGATGTGCATACCGTAAATCAGCATCTCCCCCTTTTCAATCCGGATAAAAGACTCTTTTATGCTGCACTTTCCCATGCGCAGGGATTTTACCTCCGTGCCCGCCAGCGCGATGCCCGCCTCATAGGTATCCTCTATAAAATAATCATGGTACGCCTTTTTATTGTTCGCGATCAGCTTTACCGCCTCTTTGCCCATCTTCCTCATCCTCCTGCGCCAAAATAAAATCAATGGTACGGCTCTCCGGATCCGCGTCCAGCACCCGGACTGTCACGGGATCGCCCATTCTGAATACTTTCCCGGTGCGGACTCCCGCCATATCCCCGGTTTCCTCCCGGTAACAGTAGTGATCGTCCTCCATATTGGAAACATGGACCATCCCCTCAATAGTATTGGGAAGCTCCACATACAGCCCGTAATTGGTAATACCGGAAATTCTGCCCCGGCAGATCTCCCCGATTTTCTTCCTCATGTACTGGGCCTTCTTCATCTTATCCACATCCCGTTCCGCCTCTTCCGCCGTCCGTTCCGTTCTGCTGGTCTGCTCCGCCACGCCGGGCAGCAGCTCCTCGTAGTGCTCCCGCCGCTCCTGTGTCATCCGGTTATGGAGCACCTCCTTGATAATCCGATGGATCTGCAGATCCGGATATCTGCGGATAGGAGACGTAAAATGACAGTAATACCGGGCAGCCAGGCCGAAATGGCCCGCGCATTCCCTTGTATAGCGGGCCTGCTTCATGGACCGCAGCGCCAGCCTGGCTATCATGGGCTCCTCCGGCCGGCCGGCGGCTCTTTCCAGAAGCTTCTGGATTTCTTTGGGGTACACGGTATCTCTGGGGGTTTTGATCCCGTAGCCGAAGCTGCTGATTAAGGCGGCCAGACTCCGGATCTTCTCGGGATCCGGCGCCTCATGGCTTCGGTACAGGAAGGGAACCTCCCGCCAGTAAAAATCCTCCGCCACCGTCTCATTGGCCAGCAGCATAAAATCCTCAATCAGCCGGGTGGCCGCGTTTCGCTCTCTGGGAAGAATATCCGCCGGCTCCCCCTTTTCATTCAGCAAAATCTTCGCCTCCGGGAAATCAAAATCAATGGCTCCCCGTTTTTTCCGGTGTTTCTGCAGCAGCCGGGACAGTTCCTCCATCCGGCGGAACATGGGGACAAAGGGCTCATATTGTTCCATAAGATCCGGATCCTGCTCTTCCAGTATACCGGCCACCTCTTTGTAGGTCATCCGGCGGTCCACATTGACCACGGTTTCCTCCACTCTGTGGGAGAGCAGATTCCCTTCCAGATCCAGTTCCATCAGGCAGCTTAGGGCCAGCCTGTCCTCCCCCTGGTTCAGGGAGCAGATGCCGTTGGAAAGCTTTGGAGGCAGCATGGGGATCACCCGGTCCGGGAAATACACGCTGGTTCCCCGCTTTAAGGCTTCCCAGTCCAGCCCGCTTCCCTCTCTCACATAATGGGACACATCCGCAATGTGCACGCCCAGGCGGTACACCGTTCCGTCAAAGGAAAGAGACACCGCGTCATCCAGGTCCCGGGAGTCCTCTCCATCAATGGTGACCATCGGCAGGTCTCTCAGATCCAGCCGGCCCTCCCGCTCCCTCTCTTCTGCTCTGTCCGGAATCTTCTCCGCCTCCCGCCGGATTTCAGGGGGAAAATCCCCGGGAAGGCCGAAGCTGTACATCACCGACAGGATATCCGTTCCCGGTTCATCCCTCCCGCCGATCACCGTCAGAATTTTTCCCTCCGGGTTCTTTCCCCCGGTTCCGTAATCCGTAATCTCCGCCACAACCTTGCAGCCGTCCCCGGCCCCCGCGGCGCATTCCTTGGGGATAAAAAGATCTGCCAGAAACCGCTGGTTGTCCGGAATGACAAATCCGTAATTTCTGTTTCGCCGGTAGGTTCCCACCACCTGGCGGATGCCTCTCTCCAAAACCCGGATCACCGTGCCTTCCGTACGTTTTCCGGTCTGTTCGGGCAAGAGAGTAATCTGCACCGTATCCAGGTGGAACGCCCCGTGGGACTCCTTCTCCGGAATAAACACGTCCTCCTGCCGGCCTTCAATCTGCACGAAACCAAACCCTCTGGGATGAGCCAGAAAGATGCCTGTCAGGGCCCTGGAACCGGCTCTGCGGTACTTGCCCCGGCTGCTGACCTCAATCTTTCCCTCCGTCAGCAGCTCTTTAAGCATGGCTCTGAAAACCGGCTTATCCTCCCGGCTCACCTGCAGCAGCATGGCCAGTTCCTTTTCCTTCATGGGCGTATAGGTCTGATCGCACATCAGATCATAGATTACTTTTTTCCGTTTTTCCTTTAATTCCAGTTCTTCGTTGGTCATAAAATCCTCTGATAAAAAAACAGGCACCCTCACTAACCGTAAGAGTGCCTTCCGTTGATTCAATCTTAGAAGTTCAAATTCAGGATAACCGCGAACACGATGAACCCGATCGCCAGAAGCTTGGTAAACTTAATCAGGTTTCCCTCCATGGAACGGGCCTTATTCTTTCCCCAGTAGGTATCGCCCAATCCGCCGATGGCACCCAGTCCCGCGTCC
>DVOS01000067.1 GCA_018713435.1 Candidatus Merdiplasma excrementigallinarum | reverse complement strand
TCCGAAAAAAAACGCTGCTGCTTTCCGGCTTGGGAGGCGGCGTTGTCACCGTCCTGCAGGCGGCGTCTTTACCTGCCGCTTTCACAGCAGCCGCTGAAATACTGATTATGACGGCGGCCGCCTGGCATGGTCTGCATGAAAAACTGAACCTTTGCCTGTATCTGGGTTTTTTCTATGAAATCGGGGCCGGGCTGTGGGATTTTCTGGCCCGGTCCGGTCTGGGAATCCTGTTTCATTCGGAAGATTTTATCAATCCGAACGCTCCGGAATATCTGGCCGGTATCTGGCTGGTCCGGCTTGGAATGGCAGGATTCATCCTGTTTCTGGCAGCGCCAAAAGAGCACTCTCATACCATCCGGGGTCTGGCTTCCGCCGCCGCTTTGCTGGGACTTCTCGGGGCTGTCACCCTCTCTGAGCAGAAGATCCTGCCTCTTGGCGAAGAGCAGACCGGCACATGGATCATTCTTTCCATGGTGCTGCTGTTTTCCGTCCTGTTCTATCGCCTGAGCCGGCAGCGGGAAATGGAACTGGAAATTGCCCGCTTAAAACAGGAGCAGGCCGAAACGGTGGAACGGGATTATCAGGCGCTGCGCCGCACCTATGAAGACAACGCCAAGCTGTATCACGACCTGCACAATCATATCGAAGCCCTTTATCACTGTCTTGCCCGGGGAGAGACGAAGGAGGCGCTGCGGTACTGTGAGGATCTGCGAACCCCCATCCGGGAAGTTTCCCAGACCGTCTGGACCGGCGACAAGGCGGCGGACTGCCTGATCAGCAGCAAAATGGCGCTGGCCGGACAAAAACAGATTAAAACAGCGGTCCATATTGAATATCCCCGCAACACCAATATCCGCAGTGCCGACCTGACCACCATTTTGGGGAACCTGCTGGACAACGCTCTGGAGGCAGTTCAGTCTGCCCCGGAAGAACTGCGTTTTCTTAACCTGACGATCCGTCGGATCAATGCCATGCTGATTATTAAAGTGGAAAATGGCTGCGGCAATGCTCCCAAACAGGAAAACGGAACTCTTATCACTTCCAAGTCTGATAAGGCCGCTCACGGCTGGGGACTGAAAAGCGTACAGACGGCGGCGGACCGCTACGACGGCGCCCTGACGGCTTCTTACAGGGACGGCGTGTTTCAGGCGGTCGTCACCCTGTCTTTCCGGCCGGTGAAAACAGACTGATTTTTCGCGGACAAAAACCTGCTGTTTGCGGACATTCCCGCATTCCTCCTCTTTTTGCAGTATGCTCTGAGCGTAAAGAAAAACCACACTGCTAAAAGAGGAGGATTTACTATGCGTCACTTTTATTTTCGTCTTATTCTCGGCATTGTATTTGCCGTCTGCATGATTTTCAGTATCGCCACCATGAATATCCCCTTTGCCCTGTTGTATCTTTTTCTCGGCACGCTGTTTCTGGTTTCCGCTCACACGCTTTGGAAAAAGGGCAAAGATGACTGGAGGTGACCGGCATGGAAGATCATGCACTTCTGTCCCTGCGCAATTTAAATGTATGGTACACCGCCGGTCATACCGTACTCTCCGGCCTTTCCCTGGATTTGGGGGAACATGAAGTCGTCGGGCTGATCGGTCTGAATGGTGCCGGAAAAACCACCTTTATTAAAACCGTGGCCGGACTGCTGCCGGGCTGCCATCTGGATCAGGCGGCATGGAGCGGTCATTCGTTCTCATTCCGGGATAAAGCGTTTAAGAAGAGCCGATACATCGTCTTTGCGGAAGATCGGTCTTTTCAGTATTTCACATTCCGGGAATATCTGGCTTATGTGTCTGCGTCCTATAACGTACCGCTGCCGGATGTGGCCGGGCTGGTAAAAGGCTTCCACTTCGAGGATTATACGGATGTTCTCCTGAGAGAGCTGTCCACCGGCAATCTGAAAAAAGCCTATCTGATTACGGCGTTTGCCCTGCGTCCCAGGCTGCTGCTTTTGGATGAGCCTGTGAACGGGCTGGACTTTCAAAGCACGGAATTTCTCTATCAGCTCATGGGCGGCTATAAGCAGTATGGAACGCTTCTGTTTTCATCTCATATCCTTGAAAGCATCTGTCTGACTTCTGACCGGGTGCTGGTTTTAGAGCAAGGCAGGATCAGCCGGACATTCGCCGGTGCAAAGATCGCTGCCGGAAATATCCGGGAGGTGCTGGCCGATGAAAAACACGATTAAGGCGTTCTCCAAACAGTTTTTCGGCGCAAAGTATGAGAGCGCCGGGAAAAGTCTGCTGGCGTCAGTGATTCTGTTTACTGCACTCTGCGCTGCGGAATTTCGGGTAGAGATTGCGCCCTTTATTTTCTATCTGACTTCTGCCATTTTTACCGCCGGTGTCATGTGGCAGGTGCTTACCGGGCGGCGTCACATGGAAACCATGCAGGGACTGTTTATGCTCCCCTTTGATAACCGCAGCTTTGTCTTTTCCTATGTATGGGTGCTGGCAGCGCACACCCTGATTACTAAAACACTTCCAATTTGGGCACTGTTCTTTGCTGTCGCCTCATGGAGCGCAGGAGAAATTGCGCTTGCGGTCTTATGCGGCTGCATGGCGTGTGCCGTGACAGCGGCGGGGTATCAGATGTGCCGGAAAGGCCATGCCGTGCCGGCGATCCTTTGGGCCGCCTGTATTCTGGCCGCCATCTTGCTGATACGCCGGTGGGCGGCGGTACTGGCAGCGGCAGCCATCAGCTTTTTTGCCGGGGTGCTGTATCTGGCTTTTGCGGACGCCTACGGTTTTTACAGCGCGTTCATTCCTAAAAGGGCCGCTCGACATACAGGCCATAGCGGGAGCGTGTTTGCTTACCTTGTGCGGTATCTGCTGGCAAACAAGAGCTGTCTGATCAATACTGCGGGGCTGTGTGCGGCTGCCTGTTTTCTGCCGCTGCTGTTTGGCGAATTTCAAAGGCTGAATATGTTTCCTATCGGCCTTGCGATCCTTTGCCTGAACACTCCAATCTGTACGCTGCTTTCCGGTGATCCAGACCTGGAGCGGGCGATTCGTGTGCTCCCCGGACAGGCAGGACAGTTTTGCCGGAAGTATTGTCTGTTCATCTTTTCTGTCGATGGGCTTGTAGCCGGTATCTACCTTTGCAGTTGGCAGATCATCAACGGCGGCGCTGGTTTTGTCCATGTGATAACGCTTCTTCTGTTTGCTCTGCAAAGCGCCGTCCTTTCGGCCATCCTGGAATGGAAATTTCCGATCCGGGACTGGAAAACCGAAAGCGATCTGTGGCATCATCCCCGGAAATATCTGGTGCCTGTGATGATGCTGATGATCGCTCTTGCTGTCTCCTTTTTTTAATCAAATTCACGAAAAAGTCACAAACAAGCGCCTCTTTTTTACATAGACAAGTTTACTTTCCCCAGCGCAAAGGATATAATATAAGCAGAGGTAAAGAAAACTTGAATTCCACTCTTTGATGTCTTTAATTTCAGCGTCTGAAAGAAACAGATGGGTGGCCCTTGCAGAGTCCTCCCATACTTGCAGCAGCCGGCTGACCAGTTCCGGAGTTCTGTTTGTTGCTTCTGTCATTTTCATAGCTTTCCTGCCCTTTCATCTGCGACAGTTATCTGTAAATCGTTACAATTTGTGACAGTTTTATTCTACTCATTTTTTGTCCTTTTTCAATATTTTTTAACAACAGTTGAGAAACGCCCTTGTTTTGGATCCCCTTATAAGTTTGTGACAAGCATTCCCCGCATCCTGGCCTCCTCCAACAGCTTTTTATTTTCTTGATTGAAGGTACCGAAACGCTCCAGGCAGCAGATTACTTTCCCGCAGCGCTTCATCCACTCCAAAGACTGTTCATAGTGAATTTCCTCCACGGGCTCAAATGCCGTCTGAGCCACAACATGGGTTGCCAGATACCGGGCTGCTTCATAATCCACATCGTTTTCATAAAGGATACCTGTGACAAACGGTATCTCTTCTCTGACAAGTTTCCGATATATGGGAATACCGCTGCCTCCTCCGGCAATTACAAAGACCTGCGGCTCACCCTGCGGAGCGGGAAGCTCTGCGCATCCAAAAGACGCATGATAGGCTCCTGCCTTCATATCATATAATTCGCCAATATATTCCGAAGTAAAAATCTCCTCCGGTGTTCCGTATCTAGCAATCCTTTCCCCTTTTACACAAATAACCTGATCCGAAATCTTCTGGGCAAGATCCAGTTCATGAAGAGACATAATCACTGCCACCTGACGTTCTTTCACCAGTTTTTTTAAAATAGATAAAAATTCCAGTTTATGTTTAATATCCAGAAAAGAAGTTGGCTCATCCAGTACGATCATCTCGGGCTCCTGACAAATAGCTCTTGCCAGCATGATTCTCTGTTTCTGTCCATCGCTGATAGTATTAAAATCTCGTTCTCTTAAATCCAGAGCCTGAACCATCTCCAACGCCTCCTTCACTTTTCTGCGATCCTCTTCTCCCAGTATTCCCAGAGTACCTGTATAAGGGTATCGGCCTGTAGCCACTATGTCCCAACAGGTAAGAAGTTCCGGACAGATTCTTTCTGTCAGCAGCACTGCCTGCTTTCTAGCCGCCTCCTTCCCTTTCATCTGATGCAGATTTTTCTGATCCAGCCAGACCGTTCCCCCCAGCAGTCCCAGCTGTCTGGTAATACTTTTCAGTATCGTAGACTTACCCGCTCCGTTGGGACCGATCAGCGTCAATATTTCCCCTCGGTTTAATCCGATCTCTATCTCTCTGATCAGCGACTTTCCATTGTATCCTACTGTCATGCTGTCTGCATGGAAAAAATAATCCTTCATTTCGCCATCCTCCGCCGTACCATAATCCAGATCACAATAGGCGCTCCAAACACCGCCGTTACAGAACTGATACTCAGCTCCGTGGGTGCAAACAAAGTTCTGGCGATCAGGTCACAAAGCAGACAGAATACGCTGCCTCCCAGAAAGCAGGCCGGCATTACCAGAAGCGGTTTTGATGTTCCCATCACATTTTTGACAATATGGGGCACGGCAATACCCACAAAAGAAACAGGCCCCGCAAACGCAGTGACACAGGCCGACAATACACTGGAAAGAAGCACCAAAAGCACCCGGAACAGCTTAATATTCACCCCCATATTCTGAGCATAAACTTCCCCCAGCTGATAGACTCCGATAGGTTTGGACATGAAAAATACCAGAAGGGATGTAATGATCACAATAACTGCCATCACCTGTACGTTTCCCCAACTGGTTCCGGAAAAACTGCCCATAGACCAGTTATGGAGATTTACGATATTGGAATCGTCTGCAAAAGTCACTACAAAATCAGTAATGGCGCTGCATATATAACCGATCATCACTCCGCTGACTACCAAAATAGACATACTGGTTACCCGTTTGGAAATCAGCAGCACAAACCCCATGGAAATCAGCGAACCGGCAAAAGCAGAAATTACCATGGCGCCGGAACTTACCGTAACGCCTCTCTGCAGAAGAAAAATCATAACCAGCGCCACCGTCAGTTTCGCTCCTGAAGAAATGCCCAGCACAAACGGGCTGGCAATAGGGTTATGAAAAAAAGTCTGAAGCAGGAAGCCGGATACAGTCAGCGCCCCGCCCAGGATCATGGCAGCCAGAATCCGGGGCAGCCTGATCTGCCAGATAATACTGCGGGAAGTCTCATCTCCGCCCCCCATAAAAATAATATCTATAATTTCCCCCACCGACAGAGATACGCTTCCTGAATTAACATTCCAGATAAAGAAGAAAAAAAGAAGCAGCAGCAGAAAGATAAACACCAACCCATATCGGCCGGCTTTTCTCTGTTTTTCTCTTTTTTGCGTCTTTTCTTCCATAATTCGTCTCCTTGCTCTCATTTCTTCAATACAAATCCCTGTTCATGTCAGTCTGTACAGATAGGTCGTTTTATTCAGGCTTCCGGTATCATCTGTAAAAATTTCGTGCATATCCATAATCATATCAGCCAGCCCCGAAGTTTCCTGAAATACATTCTGAGTCGTGCACCACACATTCCCGGACTGAACCGCCTTAAAATCCGCCAGCAGTTCGCTCTTGCTCAGCAGTGCCTCCAGATCTGTCAGTTCCCCGTCAATCGTACTGTTATAAATCAGGACATCCGCATTTTTTGCCCCCGCATAAAATTCCTCCATCTGCATGTTTACAGTAGACAGCGCATTATCGTTCTCACCCAGATTCTGAAACACATAATTTCCGCCGGCAAGATTGATCATTTTCGATATATAATCTCCTGATTTTCTTACATTGGCATAGCCGTTGGAACTGATATAAAAGAAAGCTACCGTTTTTCCTGTATGATCGCTCTCCATCACTTCCTCCAGTTTTTTAGTTTGTTCCGTAAAAATCTCTTCCGCTTCTGCCTCTTTATCCAGCAAAACCCCATATACTTTCATCCACTCCACCCTGCCCAGAGGATGGTTCTCATAGCTGGAACGTTCTACCACCACTGGGATGCCAAATTCTTCCAATTTTTCCTGCACTTCCGGAGTATGGTAGATCATGGTGGATTCAACGGCCAGATCACAGTGTTCTGCTACAATTCTTTCATAATCAGGGGCACTGTATTTCCCTGCATACAGAATATCACCGTCTTCCATAGCCTCTTTTGCCGCCTCCACATACCATCCGTCCGCCTCCGTCCCTGAAAGGCGGATCGCATCCATCCCGTCCAGGGACGCAAAAAAATCCATAGCCGAGGTGGCTACCAGATAAATATTTTCAAGAGGCTGCTGCAGAACTTCTATTTCTCCATCCAGGCCTTCCGGTATCGGAGCCCCTTCAGGTACTACCAAAAACTGTTCCTCATCCTGGATACTGAGCAGAGCATATCCGCCCTCATAGTAATCTACTGAAAAATTTTCCGCATACTGCAGTTCCATGCTGCTTTCATATGCAAGTCCCGGAATTTCCAAAGCGCCTAATACAGTTAGCGAATTTCCCAAAATTCCCAGCAGACACAGGCCTGCCAGCTTATAACCTGTTCGTTTTCGTTCCATTGTCTGCTTTATCTCCCTTCTTTGATGATAGTGCGGCAGGTATTATTCCGCTGCTTCCAGGGTAGAGGAATCAATCACAATGGTATAGTCGATCTCATGGGGTACACTCATAGCGATCGTATCTGCTGTAACAGGCATATTATAATCAAACCCATCCACCGGAATCAGGAATGCCGAATTTCCCTCCGTATTCACCGGCTCATATTTTTCACCATTCACCAGCACATAGTCATAATAGGGGCTGCCGAAAATTATCTCGGCCATAACTGTTCCGTTTTCCACCGTTACAGTAAGAGGGGATTCGATAACGGATCTGCCGGAACCGCCCTGAAGTTCTGCTTCCGCTGTATAGGTTCCGTCCTCCAGGTTCAGATCCGCCGCTGTTGTCATTTTTACTTCCTTCAGGGCTCCCGCCGGCAAAGAAGCCGACTTAAATACCAGCACTCTGTCATACCATTTTTCTTTATTCTTACTGAACGCAGCACAATCGATGCCCATATCCAGGGCTTCCACCGGCACTTCATATGTATAGGCGCCTTCTTCATTCTCCACGTAGGGAATCATTTCATCTTCGGAAGCTTTCACCGCTTCTTCACCGGTTCCCATATACAGTTTCAGATAACCGGTGCCGCTCAGTGTCAGAACCGCACTCATTTTTCCCTCTTTCACCGTCAGCTTGCAGTCAGTAATCCGAAACATAGAAGAGCTGGAGGCTGCTTCCACATCATAGGTTCCATCGTTCAATTCATCTCCGTAAATAGGCACCATCCAATCTTCCACCACATTCTCCAGCTCCGCCATTTCATCTGCTAAAGCCACCTGGTCCGAAACATCCGCCTCTGCTATTTCCTGTTCCGTCTCTTCTGCCTGTCCATATACGCCAGATGTTCCCATCATCGCCATCATAACAGCCGCAGCCGCCATTTTTTTCCATTTTTTCATTTCGTTTCTCCTGCCTTTTTGAAAAGAAGGCTGCCTTTGGGACAGCCTTCTGAAATGTTTCTGTTACTTATCCTTCCTATTCAGCCAGACTGTCAACAGCCGCCTGGGCGTGCTGGACATACAGTTCCTGAATTGCTTCCAGTTCTCCCAGACCGGTCAGCAGCGTCTCTACCTCATATCCTGCTTCCTCAAAAGTGGTCTTCCAGCTTCCTTCTTCATCACTTGCCATATCATTATTGGCATGATCACCAGCCACTACCATCAAAGGTTCCAGAACCACCTTTTCATAACCTTTTCCATCCAGAGCCGCAAGCACGTCATCCAGCGCGGGGGAGGCCTCTACGGTTCCGATGTAATAATTCTCATATCCGTTCTCTGTCAGCACATCCTGCATTTTGGAATAAACCTGATTGGACTCGGCTTCTGTTCCATGTCCCATAAATACGATTGCCGTTTTTCCGTCGTCATAGTCAGCTGTAGCCGCTGTAATAGCATCCGCGACTGCCAGGAAATCTTCATCTGAAGTCAGCAGAGGCTCTCCTACTGCTACCTGCTCAAAAGAATCCGAAAACTCAGCCAGTGTTCCCATCAGTTCCTCATACTCAAATCCGTTCATCAGGTGAGTCGGCTGCACTACCAGCGTCTTCACGCCATTATCAACCGCCCGATTCAGCGCTTCTTCCACATTGTCAATGGCAACTCCGTCCCGGTCCATTACATGATCAATGATAATCTGGCTGGTAAAGCCCCTTCTCACGGAATACTCCGGGAAAGCTGCTTCCATGGCATCCTCAATAGCGCCGATGGTGGCCTTTCTGTTGTCATTAAAGCTGGTTCCAAAGCTTACCACCAGAAGTTCCTTCTCACCGATATCATCCTGATTTCGGGTGTTCTCATCAGAAGCGTCCCCTGTATAGGCTTCTGTTTCCTCTTCTGCCTCTTCCTTTTCAGCCGCTTCTGTTACTGGCTCTGTCTCCGCTTCCTCAGCAAATGCGCTCATACAGCCTGCCAGTGCCATAGCGGAAACAATCACGCCCGCAACCAATTTGTTTACAAGTTTCTTCTTCATATTCTGTCTCCTCCTTGAACAGTAAAATTTTATTCTGGGATCTGAATGGTACTTATGTTGGAGGATTGGTCTTTTATCTGAAAAACAAAAAAACCTTTTACCCGAAGGTAAAAGGCTATAAACACAGATATAACTATACCGGTGTGCGCAGATACAACCAATTACTCGTGGCTTCTGTACCGGCAACAGGCAGGTCTCCTGACTTACAGATCATTGCGTCCGGCAGCCTTCCCGGTTTCCCAGTGACATATTAGCCTTCCGCTCCCTGCTTACAGTGACGAGTTCGTGCAGGACTTGCACCTGCTTCCCTTTTCACCGGACAAATCAATTTGTCCGACACCTGCTGCACTGCTATTCAGTTCTCAGACATCTATACTTTAGCACGCTTTCTTTTAAATTGCAACCCGTATCAGAACATTTCTTCTGCCGTATCCTCCCCCCGGCTACCGCTCATTATTCAGCATATACAGCAGGGCGTTGCAGATGCAGGCAGCGATATTGCTGCCGCCCTTTCTTCCCCGGGCCACGATCCAGGGCACCTCTGTCTCCATAATCAGCTCCTTGGAGGCCACCACATTCACAAATCCCACCGGAACCCCGATGATCAGCTTCGGGTTAATCTTTCCTTCCCGAATCAGCTCATAGAGCCGCACCAGGGCTGTGGGGGCGTTGCCCACCGCATAGATAAAGTTTCCTCCCAGAGCGGCCGCTTTGTCCATGCTGGCCGTGGCTCTGGTAGTGCCTGCCGCCTTTGCCGCAGCCGCCACATCCTCGTCTGACATAAAGCAGTGTACCTGACCGCCGTATCTGGCCAGGGAACGCTTATTGATCCCCGCTTTTGCCATCTGGGTATCCGTCACAATATCCGCTCCCTCCCGGATGGCTGCGAGAGCCTGTTCCACCGCTCCCGGGGAAAACGCAAGATTATCCGCATAGTCAAAATCCGCGCTGGTGTGGATACAGCGCTTTACAATCAGCTCCGTGTCCGGCTGCAGAATTTTTCCCTGTTCCTTCAGTTCCTGTCCGATGATCTCAAAGCTTCGCTTCTCAATCTCCATGGGCTTTACATTTTCCAGCTGTATTTTCATGGCCATTCCTCCCGGCTAAAATCTGTTTGTTTTCTGGTTCCTGTCCGGCAGTCCCGCCTCCAGAATCGCATAAATTTTTTTCATATCCAGGCTTTCCCGCAGTCCCCGGGCCAGCAGGTCGTACTGGCTTTCTTTGTACTCCGAAAAATCAACGCCCCGGACGGCGGACATATCCACGCCTTTTTTAGCCCCCAGAGCCGTCACGATCTCTTTCGCCACCTGTTCCCGGTCAAAAATACCGTGGACATAGGTGCCGAACACCTGCCCCTTCCTGGCCCCGTCCTGCTTGCAGCACGCGGCCTCCCCGGTGCGGGCCGACAGTCGGGTCATGGGACTGCACCCTTCCTCCAGGGTGGTTTCTCCCATATGAATCTCATAGCCTTCCAGCTTTAAACCGGCAAGCCCCGCAAAAACGCCATCCTGCTCCTGGAAGGTGCCCGTCACTCTGGTTCTGGTTTTATCCCCTCCAAACACGGTTCGGGTGGGAAGCAGGCCCATCCCCCGGATGCTGCCTCCGGCCTCCACGCCTTCCGGATCGGAAAGTTCCTGGCCCAGCATCTGATAACCGCCGCAGATGCCGAAAATCACTGTGCCGGCTTCCGCCTCCTTCAGGATGGCGGCCTCCAGTCCGTTCTGCCGCATCCACAGCAGATCCTCCATGGTATTTTTCGTTCCCGGCAGAAGGATCATGTCCGGATGCTTCAGCTCCGACACGCTCTTTACATAGCGAAGGGAAACCCCCTCCATCATCTCAAAGGGATTAAAGTCTGTAAAATTGGAAATTCTGGGAATCTGGATCACCGCAATGTCCACCAGCCCCACCTCCTGGCTGCCGGAAAACCTTTCCGTCAGGCTGTCCTCATCGTCCAGCTCCAGCCGCATATAGGGAGCCACTCCCACCACCGGAATGCCGCTTTTTTCCTCCAGCATCCGGATACCCGGATCCAGAATGGATTTATCTCCCCGGAATTTATTGATAAGCAGCCCCTTCACCATGGCCCTCTCTTCCGGTTCCAGAAGATCCACCGTACCGATCAGCTGGGCGAACACCCCGCCCCGGTCAATATCTCCCACCAGCAGTACCGGCGAACCTGCCATTTTCGCCATTCCCATATTCACAATATCATCCTGCTTCAGATTGATCTCCGCCGGACTTCCGGCCCCCTCGATGACAATAATATCGTATTCTTCGTCCAGCTTCCGGTAAGCCTCCATAACGGCGGGCACCAGCTTCTTTTTATAGGCGAAATATTCTCTGGCCGGCATATTTCCCAGCACTTCCCCGTTCACAATCACCTGGCTTCCGGTGTCATTGGTGGGCTTTAAAAGAATGGGATTCATGTAAACGGAGGGTTTGATGCCTGCCGCCTCCGCCTGCATCACCTGGGCTCTTCCCATCTCCAGCCCCTCCTCCGTGATAAAGGAATTAAGGGCCATATTCTGGGACTTAAAGGGCGCCACCCTGTAGCCGTCCTGCTTAAAAATCCTGCACAGGCCTGCCGCGATCAGGCTTTTTCCTGCATTGGACATGGTTCCCTGTATCATAATTGCCTTTGCCATACTGTTCCCCTTTCACCCTAAACATTTCTTCAGTACCCGAATAAGCTCTTTATTTTCCTCATGCCGCTTCACAGCCACCCGGAAATACCCCGGTCCCAGCCCCCTGTAGTTGCTACAGTCCCGGATCAGGATCCCTTCTTCCCCGCAGCGGTCATACAGATCCTCCGGCCCTTCAAAAAACAGATAATTGGCTTTTGAATCATAGAAGGCAAGGCCTAACCTGCCAAATTCCTCTTTCAAAAAAGACAGTTCCCGGGCCACATATTCCCGGCTCTTTTGCTCAAACTCACGTTCTTCCATGGCAGCGGTTCCCGCTTCCTGGGCCGGTATCGATACATTCCAGGGCTGCAGCACCTGATGCATCTTTTCCAGCAATTTTTCATCCGAACACAGCCCGTATCCCAGCCGCAGGCCGGCCATAGCGTAAAGTTTGGTAAAAGCCTTTAGAAGAAACAGGTTTGGCATCTGCCTCAGCCGTTTTTTCAGAGAATATTTTTCTCCATCTTCAAGCAGGCCGTTAAAACATTCATCCAGCACAAGAACTGCACCCTTATCCCGGCATTTCTCCGCGATGCTTTCCAGAAGCTTGGGATCGATCAAAAGCCCGGTGGGATTATTGGGATTGCATAAAAAAATCAGATCCATGTCCTCTCTGATGCAGTCCAGATAGTCCTCTCCCAGTTTGAAGCCCTGCTCCCTGGAGCACTGATAAAAATCTATCCGGCAGCTCTCTCCCAGCGTTTTTAAAGCCTGCTCATACTCCGCGAAACCCGGAGCAGCCAGCAGTGCCCGGCGGGGTTTTACCGCCTGAACCAGAGCAAAAATCAGCTCCGCCGCTCCGTTTCCGCAGATAATCTGCTCCGCGGGCACCTCTTCCCGCCGGGAAATGGCCTGCCGCAGCTTTCGGCAGTGAATATCCGGGTAATCCGCCGCCCGGCTTACGCCCCGGCAGGCGGCCTCCAGCACCGCCGGGGGCGTTCCCAGCGGATTGATATTGGCCGAGAAATCAATCCGGTATGGTCTTGTATAAATATCACCGCCGTGCATTTCTGTCTGCATCTGTTTCTGTCTCCGTTTCTCTGGTTGTCAGTCAACATCGGTGTTCAAGGGACAATACGCCCTCTGCCCCACCGGTTCCCATCCTTTTATATATGGAGCCATAAGAGAATCCCCCATCTCACCAGCAGAAACACTGCCAAGGAGAGGACCGCCGACACATACAGCAGCCGGTTGGCCCTGGGAATATCCTCCGGTTCCACCGGCCTTCCCGCATCTCCGATTGTTTTCTTTTTATACCGTTTTCCGAAATACCAGGCGTCTCCCGCCAGCTGCACCCCCAGAGCTCCGGCCATCACCGCCTCTGTCTGGGCGGAATTGGGGCTGGCATGGTTGAACCGGTCCCGTCTGAAAATCCGGGCCGCTCCTCTCCGGTCAAACCGGCAGGGAATGCAGGCAAGCATCATCATCACCGCGGAAATCCGGGCGGGTATAAAGTTCACCAGATCATCCAGCTTTGCGGCGCAGCGGCCGAAATACAGATAGGTTTCATTTTTATACCCCACCATGGAATCCATGGTGTTCACCGCCTTATAAATCCACCCCAGCACCGGTCCCCCCACAGCCATATACAGCATGGGGGCGATAATGCCGTCGGAGGTATTTTCCGCCACGGTCTCCACCGCGGCTTTGGTCACCCCCGCTTCATCCAGCCGGTCCGTATCCCGTCCCACAATCATGGAAACCGCCTGCCTGGCTTCGGAAAGATCCGGCTTTTTCAAGGCGCGGTACACCTTCATGGACTCATCCTTAAGGGCCCGCACCGCGAACAGCTGATAGCACATCAGAATCTCCAGGGCAAAGGCCAGCCACGGGTTCACTCTGCCTGCCAGGTACAGCACTCCCCAGGCCGCTCCGCCCGTAAGGGCAGGCACCAGCAGAGCCAGCAACAGCCCGGCTGCCTTCTCCCCTTTTTCCGTTTTGGGAAAACACCGGCGCAGCGCCTTTTCCAGTATCTCAATCAGTTTTCCCACCAGCCGCACCGGATGATACAGCCAGTGGGGATCTCCCGCCAGCAGATCAAGGAGAAATCCGGCCGGCACAGCCAGCAGAGTCCACTCACTCATCTCTTGTCAAATCCTCTCTTTTCCCGGCCCGAAAAGCCGCGCATGTCTGCAGGAAGCGGCCTGCCGCCTCCGGATTGGAATAGTAGTACAGATGGGGAAATCCCGCGATCAGGCTTTTGGTTCCCCATATGCAGTCCCAGCCCCGGTTTCCTACCGGTTTCCCGGCCCGGAAGGCATCCCCGCAGGCCGTACTGTCAAAATAGTGGAACTCATGGGCCCTGATCTCCCCCACATCCAGTCCCAGCATCTGCTCTTTATCCGGCCTCAGGCTGATATAGCCAAACCGGTTCAGCTTTTTGGTTCTGTATGCCTTTCCGGGGATAATCCCCGCCATAGGCCAGGATTTTCCCTCCATATCTTCCATTTCCCGGTGCAGATACATAAAACCGCCGCACTCGGCCATACAGGGCATCCCGCCCCGGATGGCGCTGCCGATGCTCTCCCGCATGGAGCTGTTTCCGCTGAGTTTTGCGGCGTGCAGTTCCGGATACCCCCCATAGAGCAGAAGACCGTCCGCCCGGGGCATCCTGTCATCCCAAAGAGGGGAAAAGAAACGGATCTTCGCCCCCATTCTTCTGAGCAGTTCCAGATTATCCTCGTAGAGAAAGCAGAAGGCTTCGTCCCTGGCCACAGCGATCACGGGCCCCTCTTCTTCTGAAAACAGTTTTCTCTCGCCGGCCGGAGCCTGTCCCTCTATGGAACCGGCGCTTCCTGCCAGCCGCAGCAGCCCCTCCAGATCCAGGGTTTTCTCCAGCACATCCGCCAGCTTCCTCAGATTTTCCCGGAGCCCTTCAATCTCATCCGGCATCACCAGGCCCAGATGGCGGCTCTCCAGCCCCATATCTTTCATCACCGGCACACAGCCAAGACAGCGTATTCCAAGCTCCGCCTCCGCCTGTTCCTTTATCCTCTGATACAGCGCCTCCGACATCTGATTAAAAATAACCCCTTTAATCCGGCTGTCTTTTTTATAGTCCATATAGCCTTTCACACAGGCCAGGGAAGAAAGGCTCATTCCCTTGCAGTTGACGATCAGCACCACCGGCGTATCCGTCACTCTGGCCAGGTCATAGGCGCTGGCCCGGACTGTGCTTCCGCCCAGCCCGTCGTAATACCCCATAACCCCTTCTATCACGGAAATATCCGCTCCGGCTGCCGTCCGGCAGAACAGATAACGGGTTGTCTCTTCATCCGTGAAATAGGTATCCAGATTTCTGGATTTGGTTCCCAGCACTCTGGAGTGAAACATGGGATCTATGTAATCGGGACCGCATTTAAAGGAAACGGCCTTTATCCCTCTGTTCAGAAGGGCCTGCAGGATGCCGCAGGTAAGCAGGGTTTTCCCGCTCCCGCTGGAACCTGCCGCCAGCATAATTCTGGGATTGTTCATTCTTCCGCCTCCCGGCTGTCTTTTGCTTCCGACATGTTCCCCGATCCGCTGCAGGAAATCACATAGACCGGGTTCTGGCCCATCATCATGTGATAGCTTCCCACACTTTTCGCTTTCCCCACGCTGACGGACACAATATCCGTTCCTTCCAGGGGAAGCTGCCGGATACAGGCCAGAGCCTCTGAAACGGTCTCCAGGGCAATGGCGTTTATCACGATTCTGGCCCCGGGATTTTTCATGAGCACCCGTTTCAGAATCTCTTGCAGGCTGCCGGAAGTTCCGCCGATAAAGACATGGGTTGGAACCGGAAGGTCTTCTAACGCCTCCGGCGCCGCTCCCTCCACCACCTGCAGATTGGCCGCCCCGAATTTTTTCCTGTTCCGGCAAATCAGTTCCACCGCCTCCGGCTTTTTCTCCACTGCGTACACGGTTCCCTCCGGAACCTGCAGGGCCGCTTCCACCGACACAGAGCCGGAGCCGGCTCCCACATCCCAGACCACACTGTCGCGGCGAAGCTCCAGCTTTGAGAGAGAAATGCTGCGCACCTCGCTCTTGGTCATGGGCACCCTGTCCCGCTCAAACCGGTCGTCCTCCAGGCCGTGGGTCACCACCGGAAGATCTCCCTCCCGACGGATCAGCACCGCTGCCAGATCCCCTGTTTTGGCATTCTGAAGGCTCTCTGCCGTACCTGTCAGAATCTTCTCATCCGGATAGGAAAGCTGGCAGCCCGCATCGATTCTCACCTGTCCCAGTCCGTATTCTGTCAGTTCCCGGCACATCTGCCGGAAGCTCTCTTCTTTTCCCACCAGGGCGAATACCTTCCGGTGGGAGCGCACCGCGTCCGCCAGGTTCTGATTTCTTCCATGGATGCTCACCAGCGCCGCGTCCTCCCAGGAGGTGCCAAGCCTGGCGCACAGATAAACCGGCGAAGAGATGCCGCAGTAAACCTTTACCTGATCCTGTCCGAAACACTCCAGCAGTTTTTTCGCGCCGCTGTAAAAGCCCGGATCCCCTGAGAGAAGCACCGCCGCCCGCTCATATTCCGGATGGGCCTCCAGAAACGCCAGAATCTGTTCCGGCAGATAGGCCGTATAATGGGGCTTGTCCAGATCTTCCAGCGCTTTCAGCATCCTGTCCGCTCCGATCAGCACATCCGCTCTGCGGCAGGCCTCTTTCGCTTCCAGCGTCATATTTTCCGGATTGCCCATGCCGATACCCACCAGGGCGATCCGGCGTCTGGACGTGATGGAAAATTCCTTACAGAGGATCCGCCTTGCTTCCATTTCAGAGCAGCCCTCCTCCCGTACCGGGCGCCCCACCACAATCAGCCGGGCGCCGGCCCGTTTGGCGGCTCTGTGTTTCTCGGGAAAACCGCCGGTTTTACCCGATTCTTTTGTTACCATGAACCTGGCTTTCGTCTGAAGAAGCATGGCATAATTCAGTTCTTCCCCGAAGGGTCCCTGCATGCAGATCAGATTTTTTCCCTGAAAACCCAGGGCAGCGCTCTCCCGCACCGCTTCCGGAGTGGAAAGCACTCTGGCGGTCACCCGCTCTCTGTAATCCGGCAGCGCTGTGTACTTTGCCAGTTCCTTGCTGCCGGTGGCCGCCAGAATGGGGCCTTCTGTTCCCTTCAGATATTCCACTGCCTCCTCTACGGAATCCACAAATACGCAGCTTTCATCCGCCGCCTCTTCTTCCCGCAGAAGACGCAGATACCGGCATCCTGTTTTCTGACAGGCTTCCCGTATATTGGAGGATACCGCAGCCGCATAGGGGTGGGTGGCATCCACTGCCATCCTGATCTCTTCCTGGCGCATCAGCGCCTCCATGCCGGCTTCATCCAGCCGCCCGCTGTGGATTTTGTGTCCGCAGGTCCCTTCATCCAGCAGCTGCCCGCCGTATTCGGTAGCCGCGCACACGTGGCAGGAAACGCCCTGCCGGTCCAGAAACTCCGCCAGTTCCCTGCCCTCTGTCGTTCCCGCAAACAGCAACAATTTTTCCATCGCTTCAGTTTCCTTTCCGATAGCCCCGGGGCGTTACCATCTTCCCGTCTATGGCCGTTGTCTGGGAATTTCCCACAAAAACGGTGGTAAACATATCCACCCGGGTGTCCCGCAGTTCCTTCAGGCTCATCACCCGTCCCGTCTCTCCCTCCCGGCCGATATTGGAAACAATACCGCACACCGTCTCCGGAGACTTATAGCGCATCATCAGATCACAGGCTTTTTCCAGATAATCATGTCTTTTTTTGCTGGAAGGATTGTAGAGGCAGACCACAAAATCCGCTTCCGCTGCCGCCAGCAGCCGCTTTTCAATTTTTTCCCAGGGGGTTAAAAGATCGCTGAGACTGATCAGGCAGAAATCGTGAATCAGCGGCGCGCCCAGCACAGCGCCTCCGCCCAGGGCCGCCGTCACCCCCGGTATCACCTCCACCGGAATATCCGGGTACTCCTGACCGATCTCCAGCATCAGGCCCGCCATTCCGTACACGCCCGCATCGCCGCTGCAGATCATGGCCACGCTCCGGCCCTTTTTGGCTTCCTCAAACGCCATCCGGCACCGCTCCACTTCCCTGCGCATGGGCGTGGTGAGAAATTCTTTTTCCGCGAAATGTTCCTTCACCAGGTCCACATATACCGTGTAGCCTACAATGACATCGCAGGACTGCAGAGCGTTTACCGCCCGGATTGTCATCTGCTCATATTCTCCCGGTCCTATCCCTACCACAAAAATTTTACTCAAAGCGTATCCTCCCATCTTCAAGGGCGGCAGCCACCGTTATGCCGCTGCCGGCCGTCTTTTCAAGAATCCGTTTTCCTCCGCCGCTGCCCAGCACAGCGCTGCGCTCGCATACGTTGTCTACTCCCACCCTGCTGTTTACAAAAGCGGAGGAGGCAAAATCTCCACCGGTTTTTTTCAGTTCCTCCGCTGTAAAGGTTTCAAAGGGCAGGCCGTATTTCCTGCAAAACTGCAGGAGTGCCTGTTCTTCTGCCTTCAAGTCAATGCTGCACACCTTTTTCACCGCCCGGATGGAAATGTTCTCTTTTTCCAGAGTTTCCAGCACAAATTGTTCCAGTTCCTCCGGGGATTTTCCCTTCCGGCAGCCAATGCCCAGCACCACGGCCCGGGGAATCAGAAACAGACATTTTTCCTTTTCCTCTCCGGGGCACAGAGCCACTGAAATGCTCCAGCCTTCCGCCTTTTTTCCCTGTTTCCAGTAAAGCCCCGGCGGCAGTTCTCCCTCCAGGGCAAGGCAGCTTTCAAAAGCCACTCTGTCTCCTTCCAGAAGCCTGGCGGAGATCATTTTTGCGGCTTCCATGCTGTGGATCTGCAGGCCGTTCTTTTTGGCAAATACATCCACCGCAAACTGCCGGTTCAGATCCGTGGCGGTGGTGATGACCGGAACCGCTCCCAGTTTCTCTGCCGCCCTCCGGCAAAGCTCGTTGGCGCCTCCCAGGTGTCCCGATACGAGGGAGATGACAAAATGTCCCAGCTCGTCCACCGTCAAAACCGCCGGGTCTTTTGTCTTTCCCTCCAGAAACGGAGCGATAGCCCGCACCGCAATTCCCGTGGCCCCCACAAAAATCAGGGCTTCATTTCTTTCAAACTGCTGGCCGGTCCATTCCCGCAGAGAGCCTTCCACTCTCTCGATTCCCTTCGGAGGGATAAAATCCTTCTTTTTGCACCAGACCCGGATCTGATTCTCCTGCGGGTCTCCCTCTTCCGGCCCGGTCAGAACCTCCCGCAGCTCCAGGGCCGTCCGGCATCCCCGGGCGGTAAAACAAATCACCCCGATCTTCATGTCTTTATTCTTCTCCTATTCTGACGCCGGTCTGAACTCTGTGGCAAAGGCCGGATTGTACAGATCCGAACGGCGGTAATGGCTGTGGCTTACCACATCGCCCACAATAATCAGGGCCGTCTTGGTAATCTGATTGTCCTCTGCCGCTTTTGCCAGCTCCGCTACCGTGCAGAGAACCTTTTTTTCATCCTGCCAGGTGGCCTTATATACAATGGCCGCCGGCGTCTCAGGCTCATAGCCTCCCGCTATCAGCCTCTCCGACAGTTTCTTCAGCATGCCGGTGCTGAGAAAAATCACCATGGTGGCATGGTGCGCCGCAAAGGAGGCAATCTCCTCCCGCGCCGGCACGGGGGTACGCCCCGCCATCCTGGTAATAATCACGCTCTGGGATACGTCCGGCAGGGTATATTCCAGATTCAGCGCTGCGGCGGCGCCGCAGAAGGAACTGACGCCCGGACAGTAATCGTAGGAAATATTTCTCTCATCCAGCGCGTCCATCTGCTCCCTGATAGCCCCGTAAAGGCAGGGGTCTCCCGTGTGAAGCCGCACCGTGGTTTTCCCCTCTTTTTCCGCCTGCTCCATCACCGCCAGCACTTCCTCCAGCGTCATTCTGGCGCTGTCATGCACCTGGCAGTCCTCTTTTCTGTCATCCAGAAGAGCCGGATTCACCAGAGAGCCCGCGTAGATAATCACATCCGCCTCCTTCAGCAGTTTCCAACCTCTCACTGTAATCAGGTCCGGAGCTCCCGAACCGGCGCCTACAAAATGTATCATTCTTTTTCTTTCCTTTCTTTTTCACTCTCCAGCAGCTTCAGCAGCTCCTGCGCCCCTTCTGTCTGGGCCAGCCAGCCGTATGTGCTGGAAAAAATAATGGCTTCTGTCCGGATGGCGCCTCCCACCCGGTGCTGCATATAGGTACGGATCCGATCCGCCGCCAGCTTCATGGCTTTCCGGCGCACCCCTTCCCGCTCCATAATTTCCAGTGCCTCGTCCGTGGTAATGGTATCCAGTATCCGGCAGGCCGCTTCTCTTCCGCCTCCCGCCCGCAGAGCGAATGCCGCCATCAGCTCCGCCCTGGCGTCCGCGGACCTGGAATGGGTATTCATAATGCCGCCGGCCACCTTGATGAACTTTCCCGCATGGGCTACAAACAAAAGCCCCTTTGCCCCCAGCTCCGCCGCCATGTCCAGGGTTTCCCCCACATAGTTGCTGCATTTCAGGGAGGCGGAAAGATCCACGGTCATATTTTCTCTGGTAAAAGTCTCCCCGTAATTTCCCGGCGTAACCAGCAGGTACTCATGGCCGTCCGCCAGAAGCATTTTCATCTCCATCCGAATACTGGCAATCAGCGC
>DVOS01000066.1 GCA_018713435.1 Candidatus Merdiplasma excrementigallinarum | reverse complement strand
TATGGGGGCCGCCTTTGTCTGCGTGGCGCTGCTGCAGATAAACGCCATGCTGGTGATTGCGGGCTGCGGGGCGGCAGGACTGGTTCTGAGCCTGGCGGCGGGAAGGAGAAAGGTATGATTTATCTGCTTTTATTTTTTACATTTTTTAAGATCGGAGCCTTTACTTTCGGCGGGGGCTATGCCATGCTGCCGCTGGTGCAGGATGAGGTGGCCCGGCACGGCTGGATGACCATAGAGGAGCTGGTGAATTTTATCGCGGTCAGCGAGAGTACGCCGGGGCCCTTCGCGGTGAATGTGTCCACCTATGTGGGAGCGGAGACGGGAGGGATAGCGGGAGCCCTTAGCGCCACCCTGGGAGTCGTGCTGCCCTCCTTTATCATTATCCTGCTTGTGGCCCGGTGCTTTGACCGGTTCCAGAAAAGCAGGATTATAAAGGGCTGTATGACGGGGCTGCGCCCGGCGGTGGTGGGCATGATCGGGGCGGCGGTGGTTTCCACCGGCCAGGCCGTGTTTTTTCCGGCAGGATTTTCTCTGAGCACAGTGACAGACAGGGCTTTTTTATGCTCTGCCCTGATTTTCCTGGTGATGCTGCTGCTGTCTCTGAAGAAGGTGCATCCCATCGCCATTATTCTGCTGTCCGCCCTGCTGGGAATCGGAGCAGGATACCTGCCGGTTTGAGTTGGAAGTCGGGCAAAAATATGGTATGATATACGGGAATGATTTTATCAAACAGGAGGGTTTCAGGATGAAACAGGAAAATATATGGAAATCATATACGGAACAGCAGTGCCGGGAACTGGAAGAGCTGTCCGGAAGATACAAAGCATTTCTGGATAAGGGAAAGACGGAGCGGGAGTGCGTAAAGGAAGCCATTCGTCTGGCCCGGGAAGCGGGATATGAGGATCTGAAGGAGATTGCCGCCGCGGGAAAAACCCTGAAAGCGGGAGATAAAGTATACGCGGTGTGCATGGAAAAGATTCTGGCCCTGTATATGGTGGGAAGCCGGCCCATGAAGGACGGAATGCGGATTCTGGGGGCTCACATCGATTCCCCCAGACTGGACGTAAAGCAGAATCCTCTGTATGAGGATACAGAGATGGCGTATCTGGATACCCATTACTACGGCGGCGTGAAGAAATATCAGTGGGTGACCATTCCTCTGGCGATTCACGGCGTGGTGGCGAAAAAGGACGGCAGCCTGATTGAGGTGCGCATCGGCGAGGAAGAAGGAGATCCCATCTTCTGCGTGACGGATCTGCTGATTCACCTGGCGGGCCAGCAGATGGACAAAAAAGCCCGGGTGGTGATCGAAGGAGAAGACCTGGATCTTCTGGTGGGCAGCCGTCCGGCGGCAGCTTCGGAGGCGAAGGATCAGACGGAAGAGGAGAAGAAAGCGGCCGAGAAGGAAGCGGTGAAGAACGGGATCCTGAAAATCCTGAAGGAGAGCTACGGCATTGAGGAGGAGGATTTCCTTTCCGCGGAACTGGAGATTGTGCCGGCAGGAAAAGCCAGAGACTGCGGTTTTGACCGCAGCATGGTGGCGGCCTACGGACAGGATGACAGAGTCTGCGGCTACACCTCTCTGGAGGCCCTCCTGGAGACGGAGCCCCAGCCCTATACCTGCTGCTGCCTGCTGACGGACAAGGAGGAGATCGGAAGTGTGGGAGCTACCGGTATGCAGTCCCGTTTCTTTGAGAACGCTACGGCGGAGCTGATGGACCGGCTGGGCCAGTACAGCGAGCTGGATCTGCGCCGCTGCCTGGCAAATTCCAGGATGCTCTCCTCAGACGTAAGCGCCGCCTATGATCCGCTGTATGCCGCGGCCTTTGAAAAGCGGAATGCCGCTTACTTCGGCAGAGGCCTGGTGTTCAATAAATACACAGGGTCCGCGGGAAAATCCAGATCCAACGACGCCAACGCCGAGTATCTGGGCTGGGTGCGGGCAGCCATGGAGAAAGGCCAGGTGGCCTTCCAGACAGCGGAACTTGGCAAGGTAGACGTGGGAGGCGGCGGAACCATCGCCTATATCTGCGCCCTGTACGGCATGGAAGTGGTGGACAGCGGCGTGGCGGTGCTGAACATGCACGCGCCTCTGGAGATTACCAGCAAGGCGGATATTTATGAGGCGAAGAAGGGCTACCAGGCATTCTTAAGAGGCTGAGAAATGGAGAAAAAAGAACCGAAGCTTCACATGCAGTACCGGAAAGACCAGAAAGGCACGGATCTGTCCGTTCTGGGATACGGATGCATGCGCTTTACCAAAAAGTACGGAAAAATTGTGTTTGAAAAGGCGGAGCGGGAAGTGATGACGGCGATCCGCCGGGGCGTCAACTATTTTGATACCGCCTATATCTACCCCGGCAGCGAGGAGTGCCTGGGCAAGATCCTGGAAAAGAACGGATGCCGGGACCGGGTGTATATCGCCACCAAGCTGCCCCATTATCTGATCAAGTCCAGGGAAGGGCTGGAGAAGTGCTTTCAGACCCAGCTTAAGCGGCTGCGGACAGACCATGTGGACTATTACCTGATGCATATGCTGACGGATATTGCCACCTGGGAGCGTCTGAAGGGGCTGGGCATTCAGGAGTGGATACAGGAAAAGCTGGATTCGGGACAGATCCGGAATATCGGTTTTTCCTACCATGGAAACGCGGAGATGTTCTGCCGGCTGGCGGACGCCTACCCCTGGAACTTCTGCCAGATTCAGTACAATTATATGGATGAGAATACCCAGGCGGGCCGGAAAGGGCTTCTGTACGCGGCCGAAAAAGGCCTTCCGGTGATTGTCATGGAACCTCTGCGGGGGGGACGGCTGGTCAATCTTCTGCCCCAGGAGGCGAAAGAGGCGATCGAGAAGGCGGGTCAGACTCCCGCCGGCCTGGCGTTTCGCTGGCTGTGGGACCAGCCCCAGGTAACGGTGGTTCTCTCCGGTATGAATTCCCGCCAGATGGTGAAGGAGAATACGGTCATGGCCGCAGGCTCCCATCCCGGCATGGTGGGAGAGGAAGAGCAGGAACTGATCCGGCAGGTGAAGGAGCTGATCAACGGAAAGGTAAAGATCGGCTGCACCGGCTGCGGCTACTGCATGCCCTGCCCCCACGGGGTGGACATTCCCGCCTGCTTCAGAAGCTACAATATGCGCTATACCGAGAGTAAATTTAACGGGCTGCGGGAATATTTCATGTGCACGACCATGAAGAAAAATCCCTGCAACGCCTCCCTGTGCGTCAAGTGCGGGAAGTGCGAAAAGCACTGTCCCCAGAGCCTGCCTATCCGGCAGAACCTGGAACTGGTGGTAAAAGAACTGGAGACGCCGGTGTACAAGGCGGCCTGCCAGGTGAAGCGGTTTATAAAATTGTAGAAGTAATAAGATATATTAAAAAATATTTGAATATGTGTGCTGTTTAAATTTTATGAATGAATAAAAAGAGTGGGCTTGTGAAAATAAAAATTTATTTTTGCAAGCTCGCTCTTTCTGTTTGCAAAAAAATATGTTTTTTTACAAGAAAACAAAGATATAGAGAATTAATGAT